>NZ_CBDTOK010000060.1:0-3358 GCF_965361945.1 Zongyangia sp.
GCCCAGCAAAAGCTTGATGGTGGTGGATTTTCCTGCTCCATTCGGGCCGATAAAGCCAAAGCGCTCCCCTTCCTGTACCTCAAGATCTACGTTGGAAATGCCTCGGTGCCTGCCATAGTTCTTGGTGAGGCCCTGTGTTACAATGGCGCGCATAAGCTTACCTCCTCTCCTGGATGGTTCTAGAGTAATAGTAGCATATAATGCTGTGAAATCAAAGGAAATTTATGCATTTCTCCAAAAAAGAGGGGAGCCTTCAAGCTCCCCCTCTCTTTCATTGCAATATTGGGTTTCGACGGACTAGCGGCAATTTCTATTGGAACCACACTGCCCAACTGCTTCGCTACAGTAGCTACGCTGAGGCCGGCCGGCAGGAGACAAACTGTCCAGTAATCGTATAATTTGACAGATAAGCATTCTCAGCGACACTATCTGTGGACACCTGGAAAGTATAAATATTTCTGCTGACGACTTTGTCTTTGCTTTTTCGTGCTACCGTGACTTCCACCAGATCGTCTCCTAGATCCTTGGCATCTTCTAGAAGGAAGGTACCATCTGTATCCAAGGGCTGGCTACGACCAATATTAAAAGCATCTTGGCTCTCATCGTATTCCGCATAATCCACCGCGTTCCATGCCTCTGCTGGGATGCCGAATTCCTCATTTGCTATCTCATATACCCGCTCTGCCGGAATTTCACAATAGCTCCAGACTTGTGAACCGCTTGGCCTCACCTCATCAGTATACACCGCATACTCTTTGGCCGCACCATTGGCCAATAGCTTATCAATAGCATAATTGTAAGCATATCTTATGTCGACGGTGCTTCCGTCTGCAAAGGGGGCTCCGCCGCACACTACCTCGTAGCGAGAAATATAGTTTTGCACCAAAACCGTAGCAATGGATTCCACATCCGGCTCGGCTTCTTCTAGAGAGATATACTGGAATCCATCCTCTGTCAGCTGGACGGTCAGCCTTTTGGTCATAATATACTCCGCGGGGTGTTGGGTGACAATCCCGTCTCCGTCCACCGTTTCCCACGGAACGGTCATCACTTTATAGGTGATAAAAAGCAAGTCGTTCTGCTGCTCCACGCCGGTGACAATGGGTTCTGTATCAATGCCAAACCCGGGACCGGCCGGAAATGCATATCCTTCCCTTTCCGGCAGATAGGACATAGCTGTCCTCATGTATTCTACCGGTACGTCAAAATGCTCCCTTACCGTATCTTCAATTTCCTCCTGGGGATAGACATAGCCATAATTTTCATCGTAATAGGATTCCGGACGCTCAATAGGTGCAAACTCTTCCCCGTAGGCCTCCGCCATACTCCGTTTCCCAATAAAGATATTGTAATTTTTCCCAATGGCATAGAGAAAATAGTCATCTGGCGAAATCTCTGTGGGAGAGGAAAATGGAGCCATATTACCGTTAAAATCCAAATACAGCACATATTCTTTAAGATAATCCGAATAATCCATCTCTTCCGGTGTATTCGTTATATCCGGCTCTGTCTCTGCAGGAGCGGGGTCAGTAGTCACTGGAGCAGATTCCCCCGACTGTTCGGACTGCTGGGGCTGAGACGTGATCGAAGGTGGGGCTTGGCTCTCTGATATATTCGTATCTTCTGTCTGCTGCGGAACAGCATTGCTCAGTAAAGTACATCCAACGGCAATCACTACAACAACCGCCGCCGCAACCACAACAGACGTTGTTCGATGGTACTTCATTATAGCCTTTACCCGAGTTTTCACATTACTTTCTCCAAAGGCTACAAGCCCGGAGGAAATGGGCAGCCGCTGCTGGCGGATGGCTACAGTGAGGAGGGATCTGGCATAATCGCCGCGGATATCCATCGATGAAAAGGTCAAGACCCTTTCATCACAAGCGCTTTCCATGTCTTTATCGCTGAGGTAAAAGGCCAACCAGACCAAAGGGTTAAACCAGTGGATGCACACGGCGATCATGGAAATCATTTTGGTCAGCATATCCCACCGTTTGATATGGACAAGCTCGTGGATCATGACATGGTAGAGCACTTCCTCATCCCTGATGTCAAAGTAAGCGGGTAGAATGATCTTCGGCCTCCAAATTCCGCTCACCACCGGGGTGGAAAACATGGGGGACTGATAAATCTTGACCGGACGGCGGATTCCTACTGTCCGAATGCACTCATTGAGCACAGGATGATTGCGGATGACGGTTGCTGTTTTCAGCTGTCTTTTCACCCTGACATAAAACAATCCACTCAAGGCCAACAGAAGCACAACTCCTGCCAACCACACACCGGCAACAATTTCGCTCCAGCTAACAGACGCTGGCTGCCTATCTGGTGAAGCTTGGCCCTGCTGCGGAACAGAAGCGTCGTTTTGCGAGGCTTCCTCCGCCTGAGGATGTTGCTGCGTAAATGGCTGGTAGACAAACTCCATTCGATTGACCCGCTCCCCTACCTCAGCTGTGGACATAGTCTCCTGACTTTGGGGCACAACGTTAAAAATACTCACCGGCGAGGGGATGGAAAACGGTACCAACAAACGCAAAAGCACAATCCCCCATATGGCAAAGTTCAGCCATTTGGGCATCTTTTTTGAAAAAAGAAGGCGTAGAATTAATACTACCGCAATAACAATGGAGGCGGTAATGCTCATATTGAGCACAGTAAAAAACAAGCTCTCCATATGCTCTCCTCCTACTACTTATTAGCCTCTATAATCTTCTCAATTTCGTCAATTTCGTCCTGGGTCAATTTTTCCCTTGAGAGAAACGATGCCAAAAACAGCCTTCGGGAACCGTTATAAACCTTGTCGATGAGGGATCTTGTCTCCTCCTGCTGCACCTGTTCCCTGCTCACCAGTGCATAGCAGTGGAAGCCTGGATCCCGACGCTGGATCATCCCCTTTTCTACCAAACGTTTGAGCATGGTATAGGTGGTATTCTTGCTCCAACCATGGTCTTTTTGTGCCAGCTGAACAATTTCTCCAGCCTTTATGGAATCTCTATTCCAGATGTATTCCATAATTTTAATCTCGC
The DNA here is from genome assembly GCF_965361945.1 of Zongyangia sp. Classification (NCBI taxonomy): domain Bacteria; kingdom Bacillati; phylum Bacillota; class Clostridia; order Eubacteriales; family Oscillospiraceae; genus Zongyangia; species Zongyangia sp. Next base: position 3,027 of record NZ_CBDTOK010000060.1, read on the forward strand.
CATCGCCAATCTTAATTTTGTCCACATCTTTCCCTCCAGTCTACATATGTCGTCATCTTTAGACTACCATCGTAGGCTTATAATGTCAAGTCTTTTCCCAAAATTACGGTGAAAGATTTTGGGTAAAGATTGATCAATTTTATTCCCAGCATGATAAAGTTGAAGCTTTTTAATTGGCAAAATAGCCAACAAAAAAGGCCGTGGATATGATCCACGGTCTTTTTATGTCTATTTTAAACCCCACAAAAGGGGATCATTGTTAGTCTGCCTAAGCCAACCGGCCGGTAATCCGACTACCGGAGGGCATCGGCAGTATGTTAGGATGTTCCTGT
>NZ_CBDTOK010000061.1:0-4759 GCF_965361945.1 Zongyangia sp.
CGGACAGTGTCCGCAGCCAGATGGCGCTGTAGTGCCATTGGCAACAAAAACGCGTGCGACGCGACAGTATTACAAATAAAGCCAGAGGCGCGACCTGCTGACCGCAGGTCCGCGGCATGAGCGCAGAGCCGTCTGCCGCGGGTGGGCAGTGTTGCAAACGAGACTCAGTGCGCGTCTTGCTCTCCGCAGGCGCGCGGGCGGCGAGTCGCCGCAGCCAAATCGCGCTGATGTGTCAATCGAGACCCATTTGCGGGCATCGCGTACAGTGTCTCAAACAAGACCAAGGGCGCGTCATCCTCGCCGGTAGGCGCGCGTGCGACGCGGCGGTGTCGCAGACAAAACCAAGTGCGCGTCATGCTGCCCGCTAGGGCAAGAATAAGGAAGAAAGCAATGGCAAAACGAATTTTTATTACAGAAGATGAGGAGGATATCCGGGAGGTCATCAAATGCACCTTGGAATCCTTTTCCTATGAAATCCAGGCCTTTGAAAGCGCAGAGGAATGCCTGGAGGAGACAAAGAAAAATCTGCCGGATCTCATTTTGATGGACATTATGCTCCCGGGCATGGATGGGATTACCGCCCTGGAAAAGCTCAAGTCCCAGAAGGAGACCCAGTCCATCCCGGTGATCATGCTCACCGCCAAGTCCAGCGAGGTGGACAAGGTGACGGGCCTGGACAAGGGGGCCGACGACTATGTCACCAAGCCCTTTGGGGTGCTGGAGCTGGCGGCCCGGGTCCGGGCGGCCCTGCGCAAAAGCGAGGCCTACCAAAAGAAATCCGAGGTGCTGACCTTAGGCGGCATCACCCTGGACGCGGACAAGCGGACGGTGACCAAAAACGGGGAACCGGTGGAATTGACCCTGAAAGAATTTGAGCTGCTCCGGCTTTTAATGGAGAACAAAGACCGGGTCCTGCCCCGGGAGACCCTGCTGGATGAAATCTGGGGCTATGACTATGTAGGGGAGACCCGCACCCTGGATATGCATGTGCGCACCCTGCGGGGAAAGCTGGGGGACAACGGGGAAACCCAGCGGTATATCAAGACGGTGCGGGGAGTTGGATACCGGTTTATCGGCGCCAGCGAGGCGTGACGGAATAAGAGCTCCCGTTTCCCACGGGGGCAAGGGAGATTTTCATGAAGAAAAGCTTGTTTTTACGGATATTCATCATCAGCGCCGTGGTGATCCTGCTGGTGAGCACGGTGATGGCGGCGATGTTCGTTTCGGTGAAGGAACAGGACATTGTGGACAGCATGGACCAGAGCCTACAGATTATGGTATCCACGGTCAACGGCAACGCCGATATGGAAGCGGTCGCCGACGAGATGAAAGAGCTCAGCGGCAACCGGATCACCATCGTGGCGTCTGACGGCACTGTGCTGGGGGATTCGGATGAGGACGCCGCCCAGATGGAGAACCATGGGGACCGGGAGGAGATCCAGGAGGCCCTGGCCACGGGATACGGTATGGCCAGCCGGAAGTCGGATACCTTCCTGACCAGCATGCTCTATGTGGCCATCCGGTCGGGGGACAATGTTTTCAGAATGGCCCGTTCCACCGGCGAGGTGGTGGATACCTTGGTATCCCTTTGGCCTATCGTCCTGGTGGCGGTGGTCATTGCCCTGGCCGCGGCCCTGATCCTGGCCCGCTACGGCGCCAGCCGGGCGGTGAAGCCTCTGACCGATACGGTGGACGCCCTCAGCCGGCAGATTGACCACCCGGAAGAGGGGCAAGAGCCGGTCAGCACCAAAGCGCTGGAGGAGATTACCCCCCTGATCAAGACTATCGGGGAGATGAGCGAGGACATCACCCGGGCCAAGGACCGGCTCAGCGTCCAGATGGCCCAGACCCGGTTTATCCTGGACAATATGGAGCAGGGCCTGGTCTTTGTCAACCCGGAGATGAAGATCCTCTTAGTCAACCGCAGCGCCCGCAACTTCCTGGGGGAGAGCCAGGAGGTGGAGGGGCTGGATTTCATCCACCTTTCCCGGGACATCAAGCTGTATGACAGCGTCACCCTGGCGGTGAAGGAGGGCCGCTCCTGTATCTTTGACATGGATCTGCGGCGGACGGTAGGCGCCATTGTGTCGGTGAATATTTCGCCGGTGCGGGCCAGCTGGATTAGCAGCGGCCCCGAGGAGCATCATCTGGGGGCTGTTGTCCTGCTCACCGATGTGACCCAGACCCGCCAGATGGAGCAGATGCGCAGCCAGTTTGTGGCCAACGCCTCCCATGAGCTGAAGACCCCCATCACCTCCATTAAAGGCTTTGCGGAGCTGCTGGCGGGCGGCCTGGTCAAGGACGAGCGGAAGTCGCGGGAATACCTGCTGCGGATCCGGGATGAGTCGGAGCGGATGACCAGTATCATCGAGGACATCCTGAAGATCTCCAGCCTGGAGGCGGAGGAATATCATCCGCCCCTGACCCAGGTGGATCTGCTGGAGGTGGCCAAGGAGGCGGTGGACCAGGTCTCCCACGAGGCCCAAAAGAATGGGATCACCGTCACAGCCCAAGGGGAAAGCGTCACCATCCTTGCTTTCCGGGAGGATGTGTTCCAGATGATCTCCAACCTGGTGGACAACGCGGTGAAATATAACCGCCCCGGCGGCTATGTGAAGGTGCAGATACACAGGGAGGGGCCCAACGGGAAAATCGTGGTGGAGGACAACGGCATCGGCATCGCCAGGGAGCACCAGGGCCGGATTTTCGAGCGGTTCTACCGGGTGGATAAGGGCCGCAGCCGGAAGATCGGCGGCACCGGCCTGGGTCTTTCCATTGTCAAGCATGTGGCGGCCAACCTAGGCGGGGAGATTTCCCTGCGCAGCGAGGAGGGCCGGGGCACCACCATCGCCGTGCGGATCCCCCTGGAAAAGGAATAGCCTATCCTTTTCGCAGAGCAGACAGAACAAAACCCGGAAGAAAGCTTCATTTCTTCCGGGTTTTATGGATGTGGGGCGATGGTGGAATTATTTCTCGCTGATGTAAGTATGTTCATATCCATCCTCGGTTTCGTCAAAAAAGATGAAATCGTCAATATCGCCGGATACGGAGAACCATCGGGATTGATGGGCGTTTACATCATGGTTTCCCGCTTGCATCGCGTTTGCAGTGTTGTATTCCATGTCGTTTTCTCTCCCCGCCGAAGCGGGCTCCTTTCTGTGAAATATGGCCTTTGAAGCGGCTAGTTACTAGTATATGCGATGAATATGAATTTGATGCGGGAATTTTGTAAAAACCATGTGCAGGAAATGAAAAAATTTCCAGACAAAAAAGGAGCAAATCCAAAAAAAATTGTAAAATTTTTTTCAGAATGACAACAGAACCCAGGATTTATGCTATAATAGGACAAGATTCTGCGCTCTCGTTGGGGGCGGATCAATGATTAAAAAAATGGTAGGAGCTGAATCAGAACGTGAGTAAACAATTATCCGGCTTGTGGAAGAAGATCTGTAAGTTTTTCCGCAATAGAAATGTATTGATTGCGACGGCCTTTGTGCTCTTTTTGCTTTTGGCGGCGGTGCTGGACCGCTTTGTCTTCCACATTGTGCTGAAAGCTCCGGAAGAGCCCAGCTCCAGTTCCAGCTCCAGCTCATCTTCCTCCTCGTCGTCCTCTTCCTCCAGCAGCGAGAGCCGGGAGCTGACCGAAGCCGAGATGCTGCCAGGCTCCGGGAATCTGGAGAACTCCCCCTATGTAGACGATTCGGTCTTTGATGAGATCGCGGAATACAACGCTGTCAACAGCGACGTCAAAGCCTGGCTGACAGTGGATGGGACCAACATCAATTACCCGGTGGTGCAATTTACCGATAACAGCACCTATATGTCCTTGGGTTACGACGGAAATTACAGCTATAACGGCGTCATCTTGGCCGATTATGAGGACCGGCTGGGCAACGCCTCTCAGCTTTCCCACAACACCGTCATCTATGGCCACAACTGGACTAACTACAGCGCGGATCCTAAGATCGGCGATCCCAGCGACGAGATGTTCGCCCAGTTGACCGCCTTCCAGCATCTGGACTTTGCCCAGGAGAACCTGTTCATCCACTTCACCACCCAGGAGCAGAGCATGACCTTCAAGATCTTCGCCGCCTTCTATACCGAGGACACCTTCCCCTATTACTACCCCAACCTGAACACCGATGAGATGATGGAGATGGTGGCCAGCGCCCGGGAGCGCAGCGAGCACGACTACGACGTGCTGGTGGATGAAAACGATAAGCTCATCTCCCTTTCCACCTGCACCCGCCGCTTCGGTTCCACCGACCGGCAGCGCTTTGTGGTCATGGGACGCCTGCTGCGCCAGGAGGAAAAGGCCACTCCCTACGAGGTGACAGCCAATCCGGATCCAGTGCGCCCCAACCTGTAAGGCGCGCCCCACCATTATACAGACTACAGACCAAAAGGGACCGCATATCTATGCGGTCCCTTTTTTGTTTATGTGGCGGCGAGTCGGCGGGCAGTGCCCGCAGCCAGATCGCGCCGGCTACCGCCGGAGGAAGCCGCGCTGTGGTGTCAATCGCAACATAGTTGCGTGCAACGCGGGCGGCGAGTCGCCGCTCCCAAGTCGTGCTGTGGTGCTATGGGTAACTAAGTCGCGTGTGCCGCGGCAGTGTCGCAAATATAACTTGGGGCGCGTCATCCCGCCCCGGTAGGGGCCGCGTCTTGCTGACCGCAGGTCCGCCACCTTCCGGTGGAGGATATCGCGCTGTGGTGTCAATCGCAACATAGTTGCGTGCAACGCGGGCGGCGAGTCGCC
>NZ_CBDTOK010000062.1:0-49713 GCF_965361945.1 Zongyangia sp.
ACCAGTTCCACCCCTGTGTAATAATGGGTGAGAATTTCGATATAGTCGCTGCCCTGCCGGGCCATATAGTCGGCCCCGTATTGGCTGAGTCCCACTCCATGGCCATAACCTTTGACAAGGAAGGTGAAGTTTCCATTTTCATAGGATACGGTGAAATTGGGGGAACGAAGCCCAAACAAATTCCGCACCTGGGAGCCGTTGAGGGTTTGATCTCCTACGGAAATGGAAAGTACGGTGCCGCTGTCAGAGAGGGAATCGGTCTGAAACCACTTTTTTTCACTGGGATCCAGCTGGATTTCAGGGTAGGCGGTGGCCAGAATCTGCTGCACCTCCTCTTTTGAAAGGATAACGGCAGATTCATAGCCTGGGGCAATGGCGTCTCCGCTGCTTTCCACGCTTTTGAGATAGTCGCAGCTGGAGGTCCAGATATTCTCACTGTTCTCGGTCATACCGGGAGAAATGGCATGATAGGCTGCCACAATGGGGTAGTCGTCGTAAGCCAAGCCAATGTGGAGCACCTGGTCTACGGCCTCCTCAATCTTTCCATAATACAGGTCAAAGTTGTCCCCAAAACGCTCTTTGGCCTGCTGCTTGGTCACATATCCCCGCCAGTTGCCGGGATCTGCGGAAAAGTCGGCGCCTTTGAGGGATTCGTCTGGGGCCTGTTTCTGCTGATCCCGCAGCCGTAGGGCATAGGTGTGGGCTGCCACCGCCTGGGCCTTCAGCGCTTCGGTGTGAAAGGTAGGGGGCATTTCAGCACAGACAGCGCCAATGACATATTCCCGTTCCGAGACCTTGTTTACTTTGCCGGTACTCTCGTCCAGAATCTGGAAATAGCCGTCGCTGTGCCATACTCCGGCCTCGGCCAGAGTAGCCAGGGAATCATCTTCTTGGGCTTGCGTATCCGTTTCAATGGAGGCGGACTGCCCTTCGGAGGAAATGGCAAGTCCTGCTTGATCCACATCCGGCGAAGGGCTGGATATCCCAACCAGCGCCAGCATGGGGATGGTAAAAAGCATAAGGGAGAGCAAGCATACAAAACAAATCTTCCATTTGAACATCAAAGATCCCTTGCCTTTCATTTTGATGAGGCTTTTATTGAAAGAACATGAGTAGGAATCCTTCATAAAATGCGAGAAAATAATGCGATTTCTCGGAAGAATGCCTAAAATTCGAGGATAGTTTGCATGATTAGATAGACGATTATGCATATTCTTAAGCGAAAAACAGGAAAATTGTTGACTTTATTATAGGGTGGGGATAAAATATTTTTATAAAGTTTGACAGGCCCGCCCTGACGGCGGGCCTTTGTATAAAATAAAAATAAGGAAGAATGGAGTGGGTGAGTGCATTGGATAAGAGCCAGAATGAAAACCTTCTATGGAGCCAGTATGCGGATCGGCTTTGCGGAGAATATCGGGAGAACAATCGGATTGCCCCGGAGAATTATGAGCGCATTGATGTCAAGCGGGGACTGCGCAATGCTGATGGAACCGGCGTGGTAGCGGGGCTGACCCAGATCTGTAATGTACACGGCTACGTCATCGACGAAGGGGAAAAAGCCCCCATCGACGGGGAGCTGACCTACCGGGGCATCAGCATCGGTGACCTGATTGACGGATGCACCAGGGAAAACCGTTTTGGTTTTGAGGAAACCATCTACCTGCTGCTGTTTGGCTGTTTGCCCACCCCAGAGGAGCTGCATATCTTTACCCAGATCATTGCCCAGTATCGGGAACTGCCTGACGACTTTGTGGAGGATATGATTATCAAGGCGCCCTCCCCCAACGTGATGAACAAGTTGGCGAGAAGTGTCCTTGCACTCTATTCTTATGACGACACCCCTGAAGATAATTCCTTAGAAAACGTACTGCGTCAGTGTGTCCAGCTCATTGCCAGGCTCCCCAACATCATGGTGGCCGCCTACCAGGTCAAGCGCCGCAGCTACGACCACAAGAGCATGTACTTTCATATCCCCAAGGAAAGCCAGAGTATCGCGGAGAGCATCCTGTATACCTTGCGTTCTGATAAGCGCTTTACCGACGAGGAGGCAAAGCTTCTGGACCTTTGCCTGATCCTTCACGCTGAACACGGCGGCGGAAACAACTCCACCTTTACCACCCGGGTGCTGACTTCTTCCGGCACCGACACCTATTCGGCCATTGCCGCCGGTATCGGCTCCCTCAAGGGCCCCCGCCACGGCGGCGCCAACCTAAAGGTCATGGAGATGCTGGAATATATCAAGGAAGGCGTAGAGAATTGGGAGGATGAAGAGGAGGTGCGGGAATTCCTCCGCCGGATCCTCCAGCGGAAAGAGGGGGACGGCTCCGGCCTGATTTATGGCATCGGCCACGCGGTGTATACAAAAAGCGATCCCCGTGCTATAATATTAAAACGCAATGCCAAGCGGCTGGTGGAAGGAGGCCCCTTTGAGAGGGAATTCCATCTGCTGCAGCTGGTGGAAAAGCTGGCCCCCGGCGTATTTGCCGAGGTGCGGGGAAGCAATAAGCCCCTGTGCGCCAATGTGGATCTATATTCTGGTATGGTCTACAAAACGCTGGGCATCCCCCAAGATTTGTTTACCCCCCTCTTCGCCGTTTCCAGAATGCCGGGATGGTGCGCCCACCGGCTGGAGGAGATGACCACCAACTCCCGCATTATGCGGCCGGCATACAAAAGCATTGCGGCGGCCCAGAAGTATGTGCCGCTGGGGGACAGAAAATAAGGTTCGGAGCTGATTTGTCTTGAAATTTAAGGCTTCCCTTTGGTTCTTTTTGCTTTCTTTTCTTATGTTGATGCCGCTGCGGATTTACCTCTGCCTTTCATCCATTGACCAAGAAACTGGGTTTTATCTGCGGGAACATCCCCTAGGGCTCATTTTTAACATCACATGGATTGCGGTGGTATTGGCGTTGGCCATCCTGCCCCATATAGGCAGAGAGGAGAGCCGTCATCCGGTGCCGGCAGGCAATAAGCTGACCGGTGCTTTAGGCCTGCTCCTGGGCTTTCTGATGATTGTGGACAATGTGTCCAGTGGTTTCGGGGATATGGGAGGCTATCTAGGTACTCCGGGCAATATGCAGGCCCTTCTGTCGGCGGCGGCAGGTATTCTCGGTTTTATTAGTGGGCTTGCCTTGGTCTTTTATGGGATGCTGACCCTGTTTGACAGACCGGTGACCGGGATGGTAGCGCCTCTTATGATGCTGCCTGCGGTGTGGTGTGTGCTCAGGCTGATGTACTACTTTTTGTCCTTCACCAACATCGTCACCATCTCCAACCGACTTCTCCTCATTGTCTTCTTGGCGGTTGCTGCGATGTTCTTTCTGGGTCATGCCCGTGTGGTTACCAAGGTGGGCAGCGGCCGGGGACTCAAAGGCGCCGTGGCCTATGGTTTCGGTATGGGACTCACCGGGCTGATTTACACCGTTTCTAGAATCATTGCTTCTCTGGTAAGCAGAGATGGGGCTTATGATCCGTTTTCAATGGAAAACCTGCTGTTTTTTGTCTTGGCACTGTATGGAGCGGTGTTTGCCCTCTACTCGGTGCAGCAATATTACCGCTCGCTTTCCAGAAGCCAGCAGCGGACGCAGGCTCTGCAGAAATGGGACGGTGTAGAGGAAATGGACGATTTATAAAGCAAAATAAAAGCAGCCGTCTAAAAACGGCTGCTTTTTTTATATCGAGTATGATAAGATGCGACATTTTTTGTCAGAAAGACCGGAAGATATCGCATATCATAGAATGCGGGAATTGGGCCTTACTAATTCCTGAAGTCAATGAGGTCGGAAAAAATCACATTGACAGGAGAGAATTTGTCCTGAAGATAATCCAGGGAGGAAGCCTGGACATATTCAGGGTATTCACCGGTATCCCGGATGGGAATGGTGAAGATTACGGTGGTGCCGACGTGCTCCTTGGAATCGAGGGCGACGGTGCCACCGTGTTCTGTAATGATGAACCTGACCAGGGAAAGACCAATGCCTGCGTCGGCATAGAGCTCACCAGCCGGGTCGAAAGAAAAGTAAGGATCGAATACCCGAGGGATATAATCGGCGGGGATTCCATATCCTTGATCTTTCACAGATATAATGGCTTGTTTCCCGCTTACCGTACAGGTGAGGGAAATTTTGTTGTCTTCTTTGGTAAAGCGACAGGCATTAAGCAAAATATTGAGAAGAGCAACAGACAACTTTTCAGGATCGATCAGGGTGATGATCGGACATTTGGGAACTTCAAAGAAAAAGGGGATATCCAAAGTTTTGATCATCATGGCACAGGCTTCGCAGATATTTTTGATAAATCCCGCCAGATCGGCCCGTTTAAGGCTTAAAGAACTCAGCCCGTTGGTATAGCGGGTGAGTTCTGTTATATTAGAACAAGCCCGTAGTAATTTGTAGCACATTTTGCGGATGCGGCCCAGCATCTGACTCGATTTGGGATCTTCCAGAAAGGGAGGACTCTGGGAAAGCATGGATACGATAGAAAAAATGATGTGGACAGGATCCCGGATCTGCGTGTTAAGTGTGTTGATGAGAATATCTGTCGTCGATTGGGCAAAAACGGTATCTTTAGCGACTGGGATGGTAGGAGGATGGTCGAACACGCAAAGAGCAAACAGAAAATGTTCCTCTTCCATATAAGGAAGAAAGCGCAGGACCGTTTGAGGGCCAGCAATGGAAGGAACAGAGAAGTCTACGGCTTTTCCTTCTAAAATATTTTTGGCCAGTTCTTCGCTGCCGCTGGGGATCCATTGGTGAAGGCCTCCGGGGACTTTCAGGCAGGGATGTACCTGATCCGCCACATCGTTGGTCCATAGGATATTGAGACCATTGTCAACCAAAACCGCAGGCAGGGTAGAGTGCTGATAAAGCCGTGTCACTGTGTCCATACTTCTTTGCAGGGAATCTGACACATCGGTGGATGTTGTATACAGAAAGATCACCTCCTTTTACCCAATTTCTATTATATACTTGTCCCTTATCAGATGTAAACTAGATTTGTCGAATTATGTAGAAAAACATCGAAATTCGGAGGAATGGGAAAAACTGTAAATGTAGGAAGGTAATCGACAGTTCCCGCTAAAAAGAACGGTTAGACGACCAAACCGACAGGTTTCATCTCTTAGCATTTTTTACGCTGTATATTAAAGTGCCGCAAAACTTAGTATCTCCCCAAAAAGGGAAAAAACCGGTGGAAATATCTGACCTGAGAATTTGTCGTCATTTTCACAAACTGCCGGAAAAGTCCGGGAAAAAGCGACAAAAATTGTATGAAGTTTTTGCATCTTTTCGGGGAGAAAGGCTTGTATCTTTTTTTGATTTGGTATAAAATATGACATGGACACTAAAATACTTAGGAGGAACTTACCTATGGCAATTAAAATTGGTATCAATGGTTTTGGCCGTATTGGAAGACTGGTTTTCCGTGCAGCAATGGCTCAGCCTGAGAAATTTGAGGTTGTGGGCATCAACGATCCTTTCATCGACAAGGATTACATGGTTTACATGACCAAATATGACACCATGCACGGCAAATTTGACGGCACTGTTGGCGTTGAGAATGACAAATTCACCGTCAACGGCAAAGCAATCGAAGTTTTCGGCTGCATGAATCCTGAAGAGATTCCTTGGGGCCAGGTAGGCGCAGAGTATGTTGTTGAGTCCACCGGCGTGTTCACCACCACCGAGAAGGCTTCTGCGCACATCAAAGCTGGCGCTAAGAAAGTTGTCATTTCTGCTCCCGCAAAGGACAAAGACACCCCGACCTTCGTTATGGGCGTTAACGATGACAAATATACCAAAGATATGCTGGTTGTCTCCAATGCTTCCTGCACAACCAACTGCCTGGCTCCTCTGGCCAAAGTAATCAACGATAAATTCGGCATTGTTGAAGGCCTGATGACCACTGTTCACTCCACCACTGCTACCCAGAAGACTGTTGACGGTCCTTCCAAGAAGGATTGGCGCGGTGGCCGTGCTGCAGCTGGCAACATCATTCCTTCCTCCACCGGCGCTGCAAAAGCTTGCGCTCTGGTTATCCCCGAAGTTAAGGGCAAACTGACCGGTATGTCCTTCCGTGTTCCCACTCTGGACGTTTCCGTTGTTGACCTGACTGTCCGCCTGGAGAAATCCACCACTTACGAGGAGATCTGCGCTGCTGTCAAAGAGGCTTCCGAAGGCTCCATGAAGGGTATCCTGGGCTACACCGATGAAGATGTCGTTTCTTCCGACTTCCTCACCGATCCCCGCACCTCCATCTTTGATGCAAAAGCAGGTATCATGCTCAACCCGAACTTTGTCAAGCTGGTTTCCTGGTATGACAATGAGTGGGGTTATTCTAACAAGGTCCTGATGCTGATTGCACGGATGGCTGAAGTTGACGCAAAATAACTTCGTTTTTTAAAAAGGAGCGCTGCGGCGCTCCTTTTTTATGCAGTGAAATGGAAATAAATTACATTTAAAGTAATTATATCCAACTGATTTCGACATAGGAATCGTTATATAATAAATAGGCTTTTTTAATTTTTGTGTTTAGATAAAATTGGGGGTCCAATAGTGGAAAAGTAAACCGGTGAGATGCTCGAAAATGGGCTTTCTTATTTGGCGAAAATCAACAATTTTGTTATTTTGTCATATAGATTATTAAGAAATTTTACACAATGACCAATTGAAATCACTTTAGAATGCTGTTAGAATAAAGATAATAGCAAAGGGGGAGAGAACGATGGCCAATACATCTAAAAAGAACAATGTGCCGCTCTATTTCTTCCATCAGGGCACCAACTTCAAAGCCTACGAGTATTTGGGTGCCCATCCGGCCAAACGGGGGCGTTCTGAGGGCGCGGTTTTCCGCACCTGGGCCCCCAATGCCCAGAGCGTTTCTATTGTCGGGGACTTTAATGACTGGAATCCTGAGAAGCACCCGATGAAAAAACTTAACGATGCGGGCACATGGGAGGGTTTTGTCCCCCGGGTCAAACAGTTTGATACCTATAAATACTGTATTATCACCCCCCAGGGCAAACAAATCCTCAAGGCGGATCCTTACGCCTTCCACAGCGAAACCCGCCCCTACACCGGTTCCAAATTTTATGATATTTCCGGCTTTGTATGGGGGGATGAAAAATGGATCCAAGCCCAAAAAGAGGCAAACCACTATCAGCAGCCCATCAATATTTATGAGATGCATTTTGGCTCCTGGAGGCAGAAGGAGAACGGAGATCCATACGCCTATGATGAGCTGGCGGAGCAGCTGGTGCCCTATCTTAAGGAAATGGGCTATACCCATGTGGAACTGATGCCCTTGGCGGAATATCCCTTTGATGGCTCCTGGGGATACCAGGTGACAGGATACTATGCCCCTACCTCCCGTTATGGGGAGCCCAAGGGTTTGATGTCTTTTATCAACACTCTGCATAAAAACAAAATCGGCGTCATTATGGATTGGGTCCCGGCCCACTTCCCCAAGGACGAGCACGGCCTCTATGAATTTGACGGCGGTTACTGTTATGAATACAGCGATATTCAGAAGCGAGAGCACAGCCATTGGGGTACCCGCATTTTTGACTTTGGGCGCAATGAGGTTATCAGCTTTTTAGTTTCCAACGCTATGTTCTGGGTAGAAAAGTACCATGTTGACGGCATCCGTGTAGATGCGGTAGCGTCCATGCTCTACCTGGATTATGGCAAGGAGGACTGGGAGTGGACGCCCAATGTCAACGGCGGTCGGGAGAACCTGGAAGCCGTGGAATTTCTGCGTACCCTCAACAAAGCGGTTCTTACGGAGCATCCGGAAGTGATGATGATCGCCGAGGAATCTACGGCGTGGCCTTTGGTCACCAAACCAACCTTTGTAGGGGGATTGGGATTCAATTTCAAATGGAACATGGGCTGGATGAACGACATGATTGCCTATATGTCCTTGGATCCCTTGTTCCGTTGCTATAACCACGACAAGATCACCTTCAGCCTCTGCTATGCCTTTGCGGAAAACTTTATCCTCCCCATCTCCCATGATGAGGTGGTCCATGGCAAATGTTCCCTCATCAATAAGATGCCGGGGGAATATGAGCAGAAGTTTGCCGGCGTCAGGGCTTTCCTGGGCTATATGTACTCTCATCCGGGAAAGAAGCTCCTCTTTATGGGGCAGGAATTCGGCCAATTTATTGAGTGGGATTACAAGAAGGGTTTGGACTGGATGCTGCTGGACTATCCCATGCATCAAAAACTGCGGGATTATGTCAAGGAGCTCAACCACTTCTATCTGAAAACAAAACCACTGTGGCAGGTGGACGACAGCTGGGATGGTTTCACCTGGATTTCTCACGATGACAACACCCAGAATATTATTGCCTTCAGGCGCATAGATGAGAAGGGGGACGAGATTGTCGTCGTCTGTAATTTCGCCCCTGTCAAGAGGGAGCATTACCGTATTGGTGTTCCTGATTACTGCAGCTTTAAGGAGCTGTTAAACTCCGATGATGTCCGTTTTGGCGGTACCGGAGTTTCAAATAAAGAACCTGTCAAGGTGGAGGACATTCCTCTGCACGGCTATGAAACCTCAATGGAAATCACGATTCCCCCGATGTCCACCGTTTACTTTAAAGGCCTGCGCAAGAGAAAACGGTCTAAGGTAAAGGTGTCGGCGGTACAGGTGAAGGATGAGAAAAAGCCGGCCAGGAAAAAGAAAAAGGAATCTGCAAAACAGGAAGACCCGCAAGCCCAATAGATGTTAGGAAAGATTGGAGGCTATCATATGTTTCGCAAAAAGGAAATGATCGCAATGCTTTTGGCGGGCGGACAGGGCAGCCGGCTCTATGCGCTGACCAGAAACCTGGCCAAGCCTGCCGTACCTTACGGTGGAAAATATCGGATTATTGATTTCCCGCTGTCCAACTGTGTCAATTCAGGAATTGATACAGTTGGCGTACTGACCCAGTATCAGCCCTTGGTCCTGAATGAGTACATCGGAAATGGACAGCCCTGGGACCTGGACCGGATCAACGGCGGCGTCTATGTGCTGCCCCCGTACCAGAAGAGCAAAGGCTCCGACTGGTATACGGGAACAGCGAATGCTATCTATCAGAATATTCCCTTTATTGAGCGGTATGATCCGGAGTATGTGGTTGTTCTCTCCGGCGACCATATTTACAAGATGGATTATTCCAAGATGCTCGCTTACCACAAGCAAAACAATGCCGACTGCACCATTGCAGTACTGGAGGTCCCCATGGAAGAGGCATCCCGCTTCGGCATCATGAACTGCAATGAGGATATGAGCATCTACGAATTTGAGGAAAAACCACCGGTGCCAAAGAGCAATTTGGCGTCCATGGGTATTTACATCTTCACCTGGTCCAAGATGAAAAAATATCTGGAGGAGGATGAACAGGATCCCAATTCCTCCAAGGACTTCGGGAAAAACATTCTGCCCAAGATGCTGGCGGATGGCCAACGGATGTTCGCTTGGCCCTTTGACGGGTACTGGAAGGATGTAGGAACCATTGATAGCCTGTGGGAAGCCAATATGGACCTGCTCGATCCCAATGTTCCTCTGGATCTGCGGGATCCCAGCTGGAGAATCTATGCAAGAAACCCCATCATGCCTCCCCATTACATAGCCAAAGGCGCGGTCGTACAGGATTCCATGGTGACCGAAGGCTGCAAGATTGAGGGAACGGTGGACTTTTCCGTCCTCTTTGCCGGTGTCACGGTAGAGCAGGGCGCTGTCGTTCGGGACAGCATCGTCATGCCAGGATCTGTGATTAAGGCGGGCGCAGTGGTGGAATACGCTATTGTAGCGGAAGACTGTGTCGTCGGCGAAGGCGCCCATGTAGGCAGACGGCCAGAAGAAACGGAAGACAAGGACGCTTGGGGTGTAGCGGTCATCGGCGCTGGAGTAAGAATTGGCGCTGGCGTGCAGGTTGGCCCCAAAGCGATGGTTGAACGGGATATTTTGGAGGTGTAAGCGATGAGGGACAACAGAGTACACGGTATAATCTTTTCCAATATGCACGATCACGCCCTCAGTGAACTGACAGAAAAAAGGACCATGGGTTCTATTCCCATCGGCGGCAGATACCGGCTGATTGACTTTATCCTGTCCAACATGGTCAATTCCGGTATTTCCGACATCGGCGTGGTGACTAAAAGCAACTACCAATCCCTCATGGATCATCTGGGCTCCGGCAGAGAATGGGATCTGGCCCGCAAAAAGGGCGGCCTTTGTATCCTGCCCCCCTTTGGACATGCAGGCTCGGGTATCTATCGGGGCAAACTGGAAGCCCTTCACGGAATTCTCGGTTACATACGTCATTCCCAGGCCAAATATTTTGTCCTGGCGGACTGTGACGTCATCGCTAACATCGATCTGAAAAAGGCTGTTGACCAGCATGTGGATACAGGGGCGGATGTGACAATCCTGTATAAGAAGGGGCTGAATATGCCGGAGACGGTACAGGAGTCCACTGTATTTGAAATCGACGATACCGGACGGGTAACCGATGTATTTATCAATCCCCAGACCTCTGGAGAGTGCAATATCAACCTGAATATGTACATCATCTCCAAAGACCTTTTGGAGAAGGTGATTACAGAGACTTCCAGCCGTAACCTCTACAGTTTCCGCAAGGACTTTTTACAGGCCAGTGTGGGCAAGCTCTGGTTCCAGGGGTATGAAGTGAAGGAGGAAGCTCGGAAGATCAACTGCATGAAGAGCTACTATGAGGCCAATATGGCCATGTTCGATGAGGACCTGAGAAATTCCCTGTTCCTCAAAGACCGCCCCATTTATACTAAGGTCCGGGATGAGGTGCCCACCACCTATGGCCTTAGCGCCAAAGTTTCCAACTCCTTGGTGGCCGACGGTTGCGTTATCGATGGAGAGGTGGAGAATTCGATTATTTTCCGTGGCGTCCAGATTGGAAAGGATGCCAAGGTGAAAAACTCCATTGTCATGCAGGGTACCACCATTGGAGAGAAGGCAAACCTGGACTATGTAATTATCGACAAGGACGTTACAGTCAGCGACAGCCGGATGCTCATGGGCTTTAGCACCTATCCCATCTTTATTTCCAAGGGAAGCATTGTATAAGACAGAGCTAGCAGGGTAAACCGCAATGATGCGGTTTACCCGTCGCTGTATCATCGTGAGAGGGGCGCGGAAAATGAAAATATTGTTTGCAGCAAGTGAAGCATTCCCATTCATGGCGTCGGGAGGTCTGGCAGATGTAGCGGGTTCTTTGCCCAAGGCGCTGTATAAGGACGGCCAGGACTGCCGGATTGTCATGCCGCTGTATGGAGATATCCGCAGTGAGCTGAAAGAAAAAATGAAGTATATTACCAACTTCACAGTTCCCCTCGCCTGGAGGCGGCAGTACTGCGGCGTCTTTGAGGCCCAGGTAGACGGTGTCACCTATTACTTCCTGGACAATGAGTACTACTTTAAGAGAAAGGGAATCTACGGTTTTTATGACGATGCGGAGCGTTTTTCCTTCTTCGCCAAGGCCATTTTGGAGATGCTCAACTACATCGACTTTGCGCCGGAGATTATCCACTGCAATGACTGGCAGACGGCATTGACACCGGTGTATCTCAACCTTTATTTCCGGCATAATCCCAAATTCCAAAACATCCGTACCGTCTTTACCATCCACAACATCCAGTACCAGGGCCGGTATGGCATGGAGATTGTGGAGGACGTCATGGGAATTCCCAAATACGCGGGCAGCATGGTGGAGTTGGAGGGCTGCTCCAATATGATGAAGGGTGCCATTGAGCAAAGCGATATGGTCACCACCGTCAGCCCCACCTACGCCTGGGAGATTACCGACCCCTGGTTTTCCCATGGCCTGGATGAGCTGCTCCGCCGGTACAACTACAAGCTGACCGGTATCCTCAATGGCATTGATGGGGATGTTTATAATCCTGAGACGGATCCCAACATTGTCCAAAACTACTCCGTCAAGACGGTGAGCAAGAAAAAAGTGGACAAAAAGGATTTGGTAGAAAGCTTTGGCCTGGAATACAAGGAAGAGATCCCGGTCATCGGCATGGTAGGCCGGATGGTAGCCCACAAAGGGCTGGATCTGGTCAAATATATCTTTGAAGATATGCTCCGTATTGGGGTGCAGTTTATCATCCTGGGCTCTGGCGACTATATCTTTGAGAATTTCTTTAATGAAATGCAGGCCCGCCATCCCCAGCAGGTAGGAGTAAAGGTTGGCTTCATTCCTTCTCTGGCCCGAAAGATTTATGCGGGAGCGGATATGTTCCTTATGCCCTCTAAGAGCGAGCCCTGCGGTCTGGCGCAGATGATCGCCCTTCGTTACGGCACCATCCCCATTGTCCGGGAGACCGGAGGCCTGAAGGATTCCATCAAAGACCTAGGTGGGGAGGGTGGCAACGGCTACACCTTTAAGACCTATAATGCCCATGATATGCTGGGCGCGATTCAGCGGGCGGTCGGCCTTTACCACTACCATGACAAGTGGAAAGACGCGGTGGTGAATGCCATGAAGTGCGACTTTAGCTGGGCCCGCTCTGCCGGAGAGTATATCAAAGTTTATAAACGGGTGCTGGGTATCAACGACTAGCTTGCTCTGATGGAAAAAAGTTCCCCAGCCCGGCGCTGGGGTGGAAAGGGGAGGACAGGGAATGGATATCAAACAAAAGCGCTGTCTTGTGTCTCTGGTACTGCTTCTTGGATCGGTGGTGCTGATGGCGCTACCCTTGGGCGCGGTGCTCACTTTCGCACCTAGTCCCACCGAGCGGGTCGAGCGTACCTTTTCCTACTTTGATTTTGGTGTCTTCGGCATGTCGGGCAACCCCTTTCCCTTTCTCACAGCCCTGTTGGCGGCGGCCGCCGTCCTGGTGACCCTATGGAATCTGCTGGGAAAGAAGGAGTCCCTCAAGCGCAGACTGGCCGGATGGATGTTGACTCTGCTCGGTCTGGGGTCTTCTCTAGCTGCCCTGTTGCTTTTGGGGACTGGGAACTGGGTGAGCATCGGGATTTCAGTCCTATTGTTTTTTGCCACTTTCTTCCAAAAGCCGGCATAAATACTATGATATTACAAAACCCCCGCTGGGAAAGCGGGGGTTTTTTTATCAATGATTTGTGACCAAAACGTTAAATGGGACGGGAAAACTTTATTTTCCCGGAAGAAGATGGTAGAATAAACAGGAGGCTATTTCTTTCCGCCCTGAATCTTGGATTCTGAATTTTGAATCAGGTTGAGCAGAGATGACGCAAACATAGGATAACGCCGTGAAATTTCCTCAGTGGTGAGGGATAGAGCTTCAATATTTTCCAGCGGCGCCACATCAGGGACATTCTCGTTGTCAATGCTAGCCTGGAGCCTTGCTTCGCAAGATTTCATGGCCGCGTCGGTAATATCCCGCGCCATAGATTTGGGTACGGTAAAAAGCCCTGCCTGGTTTCTCGGATTGGCGCTGTAAAGAGAGCGGAACATCTTATAAACCGCAAGCATGAGATAAGAGGATACCTCACTGACCACAGTTTTATTTTTGGTCAGGGATACCATGTCAAAGAGGATGTTGAGAGAATTGGACAGCAGTTTTTTATTGAGAGTAGGTAGAATGCTTCCTTTGATCTGATTTTCCTTCCCCAGCGCGTCGGGATCGGGAATATCCTCCACCGAGAGGGTAGCGCCGCTGCGGTCAGGGGAGCGGCCCAGCAGATAGTCGCAGGAGACATGATAATAATCAGCGCACCGGATGACAAAATCCAGTCCGCATTCCCGGATGCCCTTCTCATAGTGGGACAAAAGCGCCTGGGAAATTCCCAGATCACCAGCGGCCATTTTCTGGCTGATTCCCCGTTCTTTGCGAAGAAGCGTCAATATTCGCGGAAAGTCGGCATTCACCTAAATCCCCCCTCAACACCATCAATACATGTAGTAAATTATATTACAGGAGATACCTTTTGTAAAGACGTTTTTGCAAGGAAAATGTCGTTTTGTAAAAATAAATAAGTCCAGGGAGAGAAAATTATGATAACTTACAAGATCCATTTTATCCGCCATGGTCTTACCCAGGCCAATAAGGACGGCCGTTACATCGGCAGGACCGATACTCCCCTTTGTACAGAGGGGATGGATGAGCTGCGGTCCCTCAAGGAAACCTATGCGTATCCGAAAGTGCAGAAGGTATATACAAGTCCACTTCTCCGGTGCCGTCAGACGGCGGAGATCCTCTATCCCGATCATTGGACCCAGGTTGTAGAAGGGTTCATGGAATATGATTTTGGCGAATTTGAGGGAAAAACACTGGCGGATCTCAAGGACGACGAGAACTTTAAAAAGTGGCTGACCAGCGGATTAAAGACCACATTGCCCGGTGGGGAAAACGGAGAGGATTTCCTTCGCCGGATCGTTTTGGGGCTAAGCGGCGTGTTTGAGGATATGATGAAAAACAAGCTGACCTCCGTTGCCGTGGTGACCCATGGAGGCGTGATCTCCAGCCTGCTTGCGGGAGCAGGGGTTCCCAAGCGGGAGGCCATGGACTACGCAGTGGACAACGGCCGCGGTTTTACTATTGTAATGACCCCTCAAATGTGGATGCGGGACCGTTGCTTTGAGGTGTTTGACGTAGTACCCAAAGGGGAGAGAATCGGCTCCAATGTTGGGGCTTTTGACCAGTTTATCACATTGGAGGAGAAGTGATCGATGCCCGATCTAAAGAAAAAAGCGCCGGAGGGTCTGGTTCATCTCTATATCGGGGATGGAAAAGGAAAGACCACCGCAGCGGTAGGCCTTGCGGTCCGAATGGCGGGAGCCGGGAAGAAAGTCCTGTTCTTTCAGTTTTTAAAAAGCGGAGAAAGCAGCGAGATAGCTTCTCTGCGCCGGCTGGGCATAGAAACCGGCCATACCCCCAAGGTGGGAAAGTTTACCTGGCAGATGACGCCGGAAGAACTGGCTCACTGTCAAAAGGGGGTGCAGGTGTGCTTCACCCGCGTAAAGGAAGCGGCCTGCGATGGCACTTACGGCTTGGTGGTCCTTGATGAGATTTTGGACGCCGTAGGCTGTGGCATGCTGGAGGATGATTGGCTCCAAGCCCTTTTACGTGAAAAGGCCCCTGCTACCGAGGTGGCCCTTACTGGGCGGAACCCTTCCCAAGAGGTGGAAGAACTCTGTGACTATATTTCTGAGATCAAATGCATCCGCCACCCCTATCAAAAGGGGATTACAGCCCGCAAAGGCGTGGAATACTAAGCAAAAGGAATGCCGATAGGAAAGGGGGCCCATAGGCCAAGCCCATGGGATGATGAGGACTATGCTGAGAAGAAAAATCAAAACAGACGCAAAAACGGCGCTGTGCAATAACTGGGGAAAAGCCATCTGCATCATGCTGGTATTTCTGGCGGTATGGGTGCTGTTTGCCCTGTTGGAGTCGGTGATTTCCGTTGCACTGGGCTTGCAGAGTTTCCAGCAGATGTTTGCTTTAGAGGGGCTCCCGCCGGAGCATTTAAATACAACGCAGATGCTTCTATCAGTAGCGATGCTGGTGCTTTCTTTTTTGGTGCTGGCGCCCCTGACCACAGGAATGATCCAGTGGTATTATCGGTTGACAGAGGGAGAAAGTGAGGAGATCTCTACCATTTTCTCCATGTTCTCCACTGCAAAAATATATTTTAAGACCCTCTGGCTTCATCTGAATTTGACAGTGCGCGTCTTATGTTGGACGGTATTGTTAACCGGGCCTGGCGCGCTGGTCTTCTGGTGGGGATTGCGCACTTTGGGACGGGTTACAAACGATATGGGCAAAGCACTTGCCGTCACGGGCATGTTTTCTGGTCTTGTCCTTCTTGTACTAGGAATCATCTTTCTGTTAATTTTATCCACAAAATACCTATTGGCCTTGTTCCTCTATGTGGAAAGTCCCGATGTAAAAATTAGCGCCGCCATCCGTGCCTCCCGCCATTACACTCGAGGGCATCGGCTGGAGCTGTTTGCATTTTTTGTGTCTTTCCTGCCCTGGTATTTGCTGTGTATTATTCTTGTTCCCCTGCTGTATGTGGTTCCATATCTAAGTTGTTCTATGGCCCTTTATTCCAGATATCTGATCCAGTTGGGGCGCAACCGAGAGATGGAGGCCACCAAGGCATATGAGGCGCCGATTTATACGGAGGCGCCGGTAGTGGATGTCCATGACTTCGATGAAGAAAATGAATAGGGATAAAAATGAAGGCAGCCGAAAACGGCTGCCTTTTTGCATTTACATTGAGGATGAGCATAGACTTCACATCCTAGGGGAATTTTCCTGCAAAGCCTATTTTTTCAGTTCTTCCAAACAATTTTTGCAGATATTTTTCCCTTTGAAAGAGACGACATCGCTTGCGTTGTTGCAGAAAATGCAAGCGGGTTCGTATTTTTTCAGAATAATCTGGTTGGTATCCACATAAATTTCAAGTGCATCTCTCTCGTTAATATCCAGGGTTCTGCGCAATTCAATAGGCAGAACAATACGACCTAATTCGTCAACCTTCCGCACGATTCCGGTTGATTTCATAGTTTTTTCCTCCTTTTGACGTTTCTTACACCGATTCTGATGTTTTTGCATTTGCCTGCCCCTTAAATATAGCGGATTTTTGTAAATTTGTCAAATAATTACAACGATTTTTTTGAAAAAATTCATTTTTTATCAATGGAACCCTGTCTGAATGCAAAATATTGACCGGCTATTTTTGTAAAAGATAGACAGAAATTATCTAAAAAACCACATTTTGGGGGGATTACTATGATGAGCTGGATCTTTTGTATCCTGGTAGGGCTGTCATTTTTATTTGGGGCCTTGACGGGGCGGATGCCCCAGGTATCCCAGGCAGCAATCAGCTCCTGCTCGGAGGCGGTACAGCTGGTCATTACCCTCCTGGGAACCATGTGTCTCTGGAGCGGACTTATGAAGGTGGCGGACCAATGCCGGATTACCGACGGACTGGCACGGCTCTTTTCTCCCCTCAACAAGCGTATCTTTAAAGGATTGGATCAAAAATCCAAAGCAGCTAAGGCCATCTGCATGAATATGGCAGCCAATCTGCTGGGCCTTGGGAACGCCGCCACCCCTTTAGGGCTGACAGCGATGAGGGAACTGGAAAAAATTTCTCCCCAGTCTGGAGTGGCCAGCAACCATATGGTGACATTTGTGGTTCTCAACACGGCTTCTCTCCAGCTGATTCCCACCACCATTGCCGCTCTGCGCCTGGAGATGGGCTCTCAAGCCCCCTTGGATATTCTGCCAGCCGTATGGGTTACCTCCTTGTGCTCCATTGCGGCAGCCCTTTTTGCAAGCCGGATCTTTGGCATGCTGACCGGAGGCGGTAAAAAGGGAAAAAAGGAAAAAAGAAACAGGCTGAAACCAGCGGCTTAGGGGGAAGGAGTATGACGGATTACATCATACCGGCCATCATTGTTTTCATTGTGGTTTACGCCCTCATCAAGGGCGTCCCGGTTTTTGATGTTTTTATTTCAGGGGCAAAGGAAGGCTTTGGAACGGCAGCATCGGTGTTGCCGGCGCTGATCGGTCTGATGACTGCCATCGGTATGTTTAAAGCCTCCGGAGCCCTGGATATGCTGACCGCCGCTATAAGGCCCTTGGCCCAGATGGTCCACATTCCACCGGAGGTGGTGCCGCTGGCCATCGTCCGGCCTATTTCTGGATCAGGGGCGCTGGCTGTGTTTCAGGATATCCTCAAAAGCTATGGGCCGGACAGCCTCATCGGCCAGGTAGCCAGCGTCATGCAGGGCTCTACCGAAACCACCTTTTACACCATTGCTGTCTATTACGGAGTCACCAAAGTACAGCGCACCCGCCATACCCTGGCAAGCTCTTTGGTAGGAGACGTGACCGGATTTTTTATGAGCGCTCTCACCGTCCAGCTGATCCTTCGATAGAGATAAAAGAGCACCGGGCCATGGCCCAGTGCTCTTTTATTTGTTTATTTGATGAATCCAACCTTTTTATAGACCTTATCCAGCACCCGCTGGGAGATGGCCAGAGCCTGCTGGGCCCCCTTCTGGTAGCAGTCTTCTAGATAGGCTTTGTCCTTCATCAGCGCGTCAAAACGCTCCCGGACAGGGCGGAGGTGCTCGGCTACCGCTTCGCCAACGGCAACCTTAAAGTCCCCATAACCCTTGCCGGAAAACTCGTTTTGAATTTCTTCCAACGTTTTTCCGGTGACCACACTGTAAATGGTCATCAGATTGTTGATGCCGTCTTTGCCCTCCCGGTAGGCTACCTCCATTTCGGAGTCAGTCACCGCCCGTTTGAACTTTTTCACAATGGTTTCGGGCCGATCCAGAATAGAAATAAAGGCGTTGGGATTGGCGTCGGATTTGGACATCTTTTTGGTGGGGTCGGCCAGGGACATGATTTTGGCCCCCGCCTTGGGGATATAGGCGTCGGGAATGGTGAATACGTTGCCATAGACCCCGTTAAAGCGCTGCGCCACATCCCGGCAAAGTTCCAGATGCTGTTTTTGATCAATCCCCACCGGCACCAAATCCGCCTTGTAAAGCAGGATGTCGGCGGCCATCAGCACAGGATAATCAAAGAGTCCGGCGTTGATGTTATCGGCATACCGGGCGGATTTGTCCTTAAACTGGGTCATCCGGGAAAGCTCGCCGAACTGGGTAAAACAGTTAAGAACCCAGGTGAGTTCCGCGTGGGTTTTTACATGGCTCTGGATAAAGGTGATAGACTTTTCCGGATCGATGCCACAGGCTAGGATGAGCGCATAGGCCTCCAGGGTATTTTGCCGCAGCTTCTGAGGATCCTGGCGGACGGTGATGGCATGCATATTGACAATGGAATAGATGCAGTTGTAATCCTCCTGCAGGGTAACCCAGTTTTTGATGGCACCCAGGTAATTGCCCAGGGTCATGATGCCGGTGGGCTGAATGCCGGAAAAGATTACTTTTTTGCGGGCGGGAGTACCGCCTTCCGGTTGTTTGACAGTTTCGCTCATAGCAAAAAGCTCCTTTAGAACATTTCTTTGGTCAGCCGGCCTAAAATCTCACAGCCCTCAATGATCTTCTCATCGGTGGGAGTGGAGAAATTCATACGGAAAGAGGTGGTCGGATCGGTGGCCTGTGCCATAAAGGCATTACCCGGCACCATGGCCACGCCGTTTTCTACAGCCTTCTGGCAGAAGCCGAGCATATCGCTGCCCTGAGGCAGGGTGCACCAGAGGAAAAGCCCACCCTCCGGATTGGTATGGGCCACATTGGGGCTGAAATGCTTGTCCATTTCAGAGATCATCAGTCCGCATTTTTTACGGTAAATCTCCCGCAGATTCGCAATGTGCTGATCAAAATCATACTCCGCCAAGAACCGCTCACAGATCATCTGGCTAAGGATGGTCGTATGTACGTCGGTGCACTGTTTGGCCACCACAATCTTGCCCATAAGATTTTTGTTGGCGACCAAGTATCCCACCCGCAGGCCGGGGGAGAGAACCTTGGAGAAGCTGCCGCAGTAAACGACCAGCCCATCCTCATCCAAGGTTTTGATGGCGGGTACATCTTCACCACGAAAACGCAGTTCGCCATAGGGATTGTCTTCTAAGATGATGACGCCGTATTTTTTGGCCAGGGCATAGACGGCCTTTCTCTTCTCATAGCTCATGGTAATGCCGGAGGGATTCTGGAAGTTGGGGATGAGGTACATGAGCTTGGTATTGGAATTTGCCTTCAGCGCTTCTTCCAGTTTTTCGATGTTGATGCCGTCTTGGTCCATCGCAACGCCCACCAGGTTGGCGTTATAGGAGCGAAGGGTATTGAGGGCTCCTACAAAGCTGGGGTTTTCCACAATAATGGTATCCCCTTCATTGCAAAGGCATTTGCAGACCAGATCGATGCCCTGTTGGGCGCCGGAAACGATGATGAGGTCGTCGTCTTCCCCCATGACGCCATACCGGCTGCGGCACATTTCCTTCATCATGTCCCGCAGGGGAGGATACCCCTCGGAGATGGAATACTGAAGGGCACCGATGGGATTTTGTCCCATAATTTCAGCGGTAATTTTTTCTACCGCCTCACAGGGGAAGGCCTCAGGTGCCGGATTGCCCGCGGCAAAGGAGATGATATTGGGGTCAGCCGTAGCTTTCAAAATTTCCCGGATGGCAGAAGGCTGCAGCGCCTCCATTTTATCGGAAAATGTATAATTCATAGGGGTCATCCTTTCTGATAATTTAACAGAATATTATTACATTTATTTTATCACAATCCAGAACTGGTGAAAAGGGAATCTTTCACAATTTGATTTTCATAGCGTCCCTTCTTGATCGAAAAGACAAAATTTTCCCGCCTTTTAGGGCGATCACCGTCAAACAGACAAAAAAATCGGTGGGATTGTGACAAGGTTTTCCGCTGGGACAGGCTATAATTACATCAAAAGGAAATAATTTCCAAATAATCATCCTATGCTTTTGATTTCACATTTATTCCAGAAAGGGAGGGAGAACAGATGAAGAACATGCCAGCTACCGCTTCGGGAATTTCAGAGAAGATTTCTGACTTTCTACGGGAACATCGGATGGTTTTCCTGTTTCTGCTGACGGCGCTGCTGGGATATATTTTTGCCAATGCGGTGATGATTGAATCCATCGCTCCTTTTGGGGTGGCATTTGCCGCCGCCATGAGCTATGATTACGCCATCGCAGCTTTTGCGGGGACCCTCATCGGTTACTTGGTACCAATCACCAGCGATTCCAGCATGAAATATGTGGTGGCAGTACTCATTGTCATCGGCGTCCGCTGGACCCTCAACAAGATTCGGCCCTTGCGCCGCAACATGGCGTTTTCCTGTGCGGTAGCGTTTGCCGCCTTGTTTGCCACCAACATCCTGGCCATGCCCCAGATCGAGATTTTCTCTGTCATCATGGCCTTCGCCGAAGGAGCTCTGGCTGCCGGCAGCACCTATTTCCTCGCCAAGGCCCTGGAGCTGATGGATACCACCAAGAGCCTGCGGGAATTTTACAGTGCCAGCGCGCCCTGTCTCATGATCTCCCTGGGGATATTGCTCATAGCTCTGGGATCTATGCAGATTGGCGGATTTTCTATCGGTCGGATGATATGTGTCCTGGTGACCTTGATTGCCGCCTTTTCCCTGGGTGGACCGGGCGGAGCGGTTACAGGTATCTCAACCGGTGTTGCCATGGGGCTCATTAGTCAGCAGTACGGACATCTGGTCATGTCCTATGGTTTAGGCGGCCTTCTGGCGGGGGTCTTTTCCTCCTTTGGGAGGGTGGCCTCCTGCGGCATCTTCATTGTGGTCAACGCGGTCAGTGCCTTGGTCTCCGGCGCAGGCCTGGATGTCTATTCCACCCTTTATGAGGTCTTTGGCGCCACGGTTGTTTTTATGTTCCTTCCGGCTTCTGTTTTTACCTCGGTCCGGGAGCTTGCCCAGCCCCATGTGGATCCTAACCGGCTGCTGGACATCAAAAATATTGTGGCAGGCAGGCTGCACTTTGCTTCCACTGCCATGACGGATATTGCCAAGACGACCCGGGCGGTGTCGGACAAGCTGACCAAACTGAGCGCCAGCGACATCAGCACCGTCTACAATCGGGCGGCGGATAAGGTCTGCGCCCGGTGCGGGATGAACGCTTTCTGCTATGAAACCAATTATATCAACACCATCGATGCCTTTAACAACATGGTAGCAGGGCTCAAGGAACAGGGCAGTGTTTCCAAGGAGGATGTGCCAGAGCATCTGGTCAAACGCTGCTGTAAGCTGGAGGAGCTTTTGGAGGAAATTAATCATAACTACAGCCACTATCTGACCGAGGCGGCCATGGGCAGAAAGGTGACCCAGATCCGCGGGGTGGTCACCGACCAGTTTGAGGGCATCTCCATGATGCTGGATGCCATGTCGGCGGAGATGGCGGATATCCGCAGCATTGATGGGGAGATGGTCAAAAATGTGACAGAGGTCATGAAGAAAAATGAACTGGAGCCGCTCTATGTCAATTGCTATGAGGACCGCTTTTCCCGAGTGACGGCGGAGGTGACCATCCGGGACCGGCAGCGGCATAGGATTTCAAAAAAGAATCTGACCATGGATCTGTCGGAAATCTGTGAGCGGGAGTTTGACTATCCGATTATCCAGAACGCCGATGACATGATCAAGCTCACCTTTATGGAAAGCCCCAACTTTGTGGCCAGATGGTCCATCGCCCAGCACAACGCGGGAGGGGCTAAGCTCTGCGGGGACGCCTATGACTGCTTTGTGGACAGCAAGGGCCGGGCCAATCTGATCATCAGCGACGGCATGGGCAGCGGGAAGCGGGCTGCGGTGGACGGCGCTATGGCGGCAAGGCTGATCTCTGAACTTCTGAAGGCAGGCGTTGACTACGACGCGGCGCTCAAGATGGTCAATTCCTCCCTGCTCATCAAATCCGGAGAAGAATCTCTGGCCACTCTGGACATTGTTTCCATCGACCTATTTACCGGCATTGCCCAATTTATGAAGGCAGGGGCCGCCCCCACCTTTGTGCGGCACGGAAATAAGGTGGTCAGGATAGAAAGCTCCTCCCTGCCGGCGGGGATTCTTATGGGCGTCGGTTTTGAGAAGAAGAGTATGACTTTGGGAGACAACGACCTGGTGGTTATGGTCTCCGACGGATGCCTGGCTCCTGACGAAGAGTGGATTCAGGCGGAAATTGAAACTTACGGGAGAAAGGATGCGGAGGAGCTGACCCAGAGGCTGATTACCCAGGCCCAAAAGCGGCAGCCTGATGGACATGATGACGATATTACCGTCATTGCCGCTAGAATTTCCCGGGTTTCCTAGATGATTTTTGCGATCCTCTTATTTATCGTATAGTTCCCCATGAACGCCAAGTTCATGATCCCTTCCCATCCCCTCTATACAGAAAGAAGGCTGCCTACGGACAGCCTTCTTTCTGTATCTGGAAAAGACAATAAGAAAAACCGGCGGACGATTGTCCGCCGGTTTTATTGGATCAGGAAATATTCTTACGCTTTGCCAGCGCAGCCCAGAACAGTATTGATCTTGTGGGCCACCATATCTTTGATAGCGGTACGGGCCGGGGCCAGGTACTGACGCGGGTCAAAGTGGCTGGGATTCTCAGCGAAGTATTTGCGGATGGTGCCGGTCATTGCTAGGCGCAGGTCGGAGTCCACGTTGATTTTGCATACCGCCATGGTTGCGGCCTGGCGGAGCATATCCTCGGGGATACCAATGGCGTCGGGCATCTGGCCGCCGTATTTGTTGATCATTTCGACAAATTCAGGAATGACGGAGGAAGCACCGTGCAGAACAATGGGGAAGCCGGGCAGACGTTTGCCGACCTCTTCGAGAATATCAAAGCGCAGCTGAGGTTTCTGGCCGGGTTTAAATTTGTAGGCACCATGGCTTGTCCCGATAGCAATAGCCAGGGAATCAACGCCAGTCTGCTCAACAAAAGCCTGAACCTCTGCGGGATTTGTATAAGAAGCATCTTCTGCGCTAACGTTAACTGCATCCTCGATGCCAGCCAGACGGCCGAGCTCCGCCTCTACAGTAACGTTATATTTATGGGCATATTCTGCTACCTTGTGTGCCAACTCAACGTTCTCCTCAAAGGGAAGGTGAGAACCGTCGATCATAACGGAGGTAAAACCGCCGTCGATGCAGTCTTTGCACAGCTCAAAGGAAGAGCCATGATCCAGGTGCAGGGCGATGGGGATGTTGGGGTTTTCCTGCACTGCGGCCTCTACCAATTTGACCAGATAGGTATGGTTGGCATATTTACGGGCGCCAGCGGAAACCTGAAGGATAACCGGAGCGTTCAGCTCCTGACAGGCTTCGGTAATGCCCTGGACGATTTCCATGTTGTTGACATTGAATGCGCCGATTGCGTAACCGCCGTCGTAGGCTTTCTTGAACATTTCCCTTGTATTTACTAATGCCATTGGAATCACTCTCCTACATGTTGATGTGATTTTATTATACCATAGTTTAGGAAAAGAACCAAGGAAAATCGTAGCTTTATTTAGACTTTTGACATAAAAATGTCAGGAATTTATCTGTCACTTCTGCTTAAAGTTTATTTTTGACCGAAGAGCTGGGGGTGGCAGCGGCTGTAGTGGAACAGATACTGCTGAGCGATGCCCTCGATGCCCTGGGTACAGGCAGGCAGCCCCTGGGGATACAGGGTGGTGACGCATTTTTTCATCCAAACGTCCATGGGGCAGCACTCCATCCGGCCAAAACCGTAAAGCAGCGCGCATTCAGCCACTTTGGGCCCCACACCATGAATCTGCATCAGTGTTTCCCGGGCCGTTTCCACATCCATGGTTTCCACCTGGGTAAGGTTAATCTGTCCGCTGGCCACCTTCCGGGCCGCATCCACCAGGTATTTAGCGCGAAATCCGCATCGCACCGGCCCAAGGTCATCGGGGGAAAGCTCCGCCAGCCGATGGGCGCTGGGAAAGGCGTATCCCCCTTCTACCGGTTCTCCAAATTGCTCGCATAGCCGGCGGACCAATCCTTTGATCCGCTTAATGTTGTTGTTCTGGCTGAGGATAAAGGAGCACAGGGTTTCCCAGTGATCCTGGTGAAGAATGCGGATACCGGGTGCAAAGCGGGCGGCTTCGGCCAAAATGGGGTTCTGGGAGAGCCGCTCCTTTAAAGCGCCATAGTCACGATCTAGGTCGAAGTAGGACCGCCATAAGGCATTGAAGTCCTCTGGTGTGATGTCAAAAAAGGATATAGTGTCGCCCTCTTGCGAAACCCGGCAATATTTTCTGAAGGCAATGCCGGAGAAGCTGCCATCTTCTAGCATCTCCCAACGGAAGCATTGACCGCAGTCTAGGGTTTGAGCGAGGTCAAAATCAGGACAATGGATTTTTACAACAGGTTCGGCCAAACATAGGGGCATGAATTCGATCTCTTTCTTTTTCTTTCGATGTTGATTTTTCAATTATAGCATGAAAACGACAGGATCACCATGTCCCTTCCAGCAATTGCCCCATTTGGATAGGGAATGACAGGAATGTCGAAAGAAGATGTTGGGAATGAAAATGCGATGTAAATTTTCTTTCCACCATCCGCTTTCCACAAGTTCCACAAGGGGATTTTTTTGAAAATACCAGCATCTTTTCAGTCGCTTACCTAGCTTTTCCACATTTTCCACATGGTTTTCCACTGTTTTTTGTGGATTGTGGGAAGAAGGATAAAAAGAGGGGCACAGAGGATGATAAAATCCTGAATGGGAAACTGCATAGGCAGGAAAGAACTGGAGCAAAATAGAGGTAGATTTTATCCGGTAGGTCCGGGGAGAGGGTGGTAGAAATGCTCAAAGGAGTCAACAAAAAGGTGGTTGAGGTGGTCAATCCAGAAAATGAATGTTTTGAGCGGGTGATTTTTATCTTAAAGGACAGCGCGTCTCGGGAAAGTGAAGCCCATTTAGCCCAAAAAGCGGCAAAATACATCGATTTGGTGAAAAAAGAGGCGCCAGCAGCCATGGCCTGTACATTGCCGGTCCTTCCAAAGGCGCGCCGGTTTTCCAGGAAAAAACTGCTCCTCCTCGCCGCGATGATTCTGGTTATAGCCGGAATTCTATTGACCCTGCTTCTGCTGTAGACATGTATTTTTTGCAACAAAGGGGAGAATATGGGGAATTTTCGGTTTTTATTTGAGGCAACCTATGGTATAATATCCCCATATGGACAGTTTTACCCAAGCAGGGCAGAGGCTGGCCTGAACCCGGCCTGTAGGGGCGGAAAATGAAACTGTCCCGCCGTTTTCGGCGGTATGCAGGCGGTGGGAGGACATAATGGAAACAGCAGAGAAAAAACAGAGACAGCATCCTGACATAGTGGCCGGAAGGAACGCAGTTTTGGAGGCCCTTCGGTCAGGGAGGACGATTGACAAAATAGATATATTGGCAGGCGAGGGCAAAGGCAGTATCGGAAAGATTGCTGCTATGGCAAGACAGGCAGGCATCCCGATTCGGGAGACCAGCGCCCAGAAGCTGGATAAGCTCTGTCCCGGGGTCAACCACCAAGGGGTGGTAGCCTTTGTGGCTGCCCATGATTATGCCACCTTGGACGATATTTTTGCAAGGGCTCAGGACAAAGGGGAAGCGCCTTTCCTCCTCATTGCCGACGAGCTGGAGGATCCCCATAACTTGGGCGCCATCATCCGGACGGCGGAGGCCTGCGGTGCCCACGGAATCGTGATCCCGAAACGGCGCAGCGTGGGGCTGACCTCCACGGTGTACAAAACGGCGGCCGGCGCCTGTGAGTATCTGCCGGTGGCCCGGGTATCCAACCTGGCCTCTGCCATCGACGAGATGAAGCAGCGGGGCCTGTGGATTTATGGCGCCGATATGGACGGCGAGAACTGGTGCAGCCAGGACTATACCGGCGGTGTGGGATTGGTCATCGGTGCGGAAGGTTTCGGCATCAGCCGCTTGATCAAGGAAAAATGTGATTTTATTGTCAGCCTTCCTATGTGTGGGAAGATTTCTTCCCTCAACGCATCGGTGGCGGCAGGAATTTTGATGTACGAGGTGACGCGGCAGCGCCGGCATATTCCGGCGAAATAAGCGGCGATGAAGTTGTGATGGGAAGTGAAAGGGAATAAAATGGACAAAAAATACAGCGTAGACGATATCCTCAATGAGGTCAAAAGAAAACGAGAGCGGGAAGCGGTGGCGACGCCCACAAGGCCAGCAGAAAAGATGGCGGAGAAAGAGGCGTTTCATTTTGACGGGGAGGCTTTCGAGTCCGCCAAAGAGGAACCCGTTCCTCAAGAAGGGCCGGAGCCTTTACATCAGCCTCCCAAAGAACCAGAAGATGTAAAAAAAACGCCGGTGAGGGAGAAATCCCCTCGACAAGCTGCTATGGAGGATTTTACCTCCCGTTTTTCCCAGGAGTTTGTGCCACCAAAACCACAGGCCCATGTGAAGGTAGAAAACACGGAACCAGCTGCCCCTCAGGAGCCGGCTCCCCCAGCGATACATACCGCCGGGGAAGAGAAAAAGGAGGTTTCGTCGCCAGAAGGGAAGCGGGAATCATCGGCGGAGACTGCGGACGGATTTCACTTTGAGACCCCGGAGAAACCGGCATTTACCTCTTTCTTTACAGAGGATGAGGCTCAGAACCAACAGGCCCAGATTGGCTTTACCCGGGTGGTGGATGGAGAAAAGGTCCACACTATTGATGAAAAGGTCATTGAGCAGCATCAGGCGGTGCAGAAAAGCCGGGAGAAAAAAATCCAGGATTTCGTCTTGTTTTCCGATGAGGAGCCGGAGAACGACCCGGAGGAGGAATACCGGGATCCGGAACCACAGGAGGAAATTGACGACTATTATTCCAAAGAGGACAAGCCGTCGATCATCCATGATCTGAGCAATCTGCACACCTCACTTTTCATCCGCATCTGTGTGGTAGGGCTGATGTGCCTTTTCAGCGGCTATCTCACAGCGGCAGAGTCTTTGTCCCTGCCCATACCGGCGGCCATCAGTCCGGCTACCGCGCCGCAGATTTACGTAATCTGCCAACTGGCCCTGGTGCTGATCGGCGCTGTGATCTGTCACCAAACGGTAGGGGGAGGTATGATCTCCCTGCTGAAACTGCGGGCGGACAGTGACAGTTTGACGGCCCTAGCCACCCTGTCGGTGATTATCGGATGCGTGGCCACCGTCATTGCCCCTGAAAGTTTCGGCTCGTCCACGGTACACCTTTATCCCATCGTCGCCCTGTTGGGACTATTCTTTAACACCTTGGGCAAGCTGATGATTGTCCGAAGGGTGGCGGTCAACTTCCATATTGTCTCTGCCGACGGGGAAAAGTTCACCCTTTCCCGGGTGGAGGATGAAAACGTCGCCTTTGAGCTGACCCGGGGTATGGGGATTACCAAGCCCGATGCCGCTGTTTCGGTGAAAACCCATTTCCTCTCCAACTTCCTGGAGTATTCCTATTGTGAGGATGTCACCGACAATGTCAGCCGCATTTTGGCACCCATCAGCCTGATCGGCGCCCTGGTGGTTTCCATCTCCTGCTATTTCTTGGATAAGAGCGTGTTTGAGTGCATCACCATCTTTAGCTCTATCCTTTGCATCTGTGCCCCATTTACCGCCATGCTTATTGCGAATCTGCCTCTTTATAAAGCGGCGAAACGGCTCTCAAAAGAGGGTGGTATGGTCTCGGGGTACCGGGCCATCGAGGAGTTTTCTGATATCAACGCTGTAGTGGTTTCCGCCAGCGACCTATTCCCCAAAGGCTCTGTCATGCTCCATGGGATCAAGACCTTTGGCCAGCGCCGCATTGACGAAGCTATTCTGGACGCGGCCAGCGTGGTGTGCTCCTGTGAGACTACATTGGCGGACATCTTTTTGCAGGTCATTGAGGGAAAACAGGATATCCTTAAGCCGGTGGACTCTGTGGTCTATGAGGATGGGATGGGACTTTCTGCCTGGGTGGATTCCAAACGGGTGCTCATCGGCAACCGGGAGTTGATGCTCAACCACGGTGTGGATATCCCTTCCAAAGATTATGAGGAGCGCTATGCCAAGGACGGCCGAGAAATCCTGTATCTCTCCAATTCCGGGGAGCTGACGGCCATGTTTATCCTCAGCTATAATCCTTTAGAGCATATCCGGGATGCGGTGGATGAGCTGGTAGAAAGCAATATGGTGCTTTTGGTGACCACCAATGATCCGAACATAACGGCTCAAAAGATATCCTCCCTTTTTGGTGTTGGCATCGAATATGTGAGCATTCTTTCCACCCGCCTGCGGGAGGATTTACGGGATATGCAGAAGGTGAAGGCAAAGACGCCGGCCTCCATTGCTTTTGCCGGCAAGTTTTCTGTGTTGACCGATACGCTGTCATCTCTGTTTGCCATCCGCAGTTCCATCAATATGGGGCTCATTATCCAAACAGTGGCGGTGGTTATCGGCTATGGCCTTTCGGTATTCTTCGCCTACTTTGGCGGCATGGCCCAACTCAGCGTACTGTCCGTCCTAGTTTATCAGGTGTTCTGGCTTATTGCTGTATTCATCCTCAACATTGTCAAAAAAGTATAAGGTGCAGAGGCCTCCGCAAAGACGCTTGCGGAGGCCTCTTTAATACGTGGGCTGAGACACCCTTATTCTCATAAAATTGGTTTTAGTAATCTCAACAGCGGGAATTTCTACATTATGCACAAGGGTGTGGAAACGTTTTTGGCAGGACAGAACAGCTTTTTTGCAAAATTTCGATTGATTAATCGGTCAACCTTGTGTATAATATACACGATAAGTCTGAATTATGCGGAGTAATTTTATCGAATTTAGACAATAAATCTTCGCCGCTCTTGTACGTATAGCTTTTTTTCGGAGAGCTTTGCCGGTAAAACAGAGCAAAAGTGGAAAGGAGAGACTTATATTGAAACAGTATACTGCTGACAGGATCAAAAACATAGCCTTGGCAGGCCATGGTAGCGCAGGAAAAACTTCGCTGGCAGAGGCACTGCTGTATCAGGCAGGTGCAACAGACCGCTTGGGCAAGATCGAGGATGGAAACACTGTTTCCGACTTTGATCCTGAGGAGATCAAAAGAAAAGCTTCCGTATCCACCTCCATTCTGCCCATTGAGCACGATGGATATAAAATCAATATCATCGATACTCCGGGACTGTTTGATTTTGCCGGCGGTTTCTATGAAGGCGTACGGGCGGCTGAAAGCGTAGTCATCGCCATTTCCGGAAAATCCGGCGTGGCGGTTGGCTCTGAAAAAGCTTACAAGCTGGCTGTGGAACAGGGCAAATCCGCCATGTTCTTTGTGGGGAAACTGGATCGGGAAAGCGCCGATTTCTATAAGGTGCTGGAGGAGCTCAAGGCGAGTTTTGGACCTGCCGTTTGCCCGCTGGTAGTTCCCTATGTGCGCAACCAAAAGGTTCTGTGCTATGTGGACCTGGTGGACATGAAGGCATATGAATATGAAAACGGAAAGGCAAAGGAAATCCCCATGCCGGAAATTGGACATCGGCTGGAAGGCTTGGTTGCGGCTATTTCTGAGGCGGTTGCCGAGACGGATGAGGCCCTTTTCGATAAATATTTTTCCGGCGAACAATTTACCCCAGAGGAGATGCATCGGGGCATTGCCAACGGTATCAAATCTGGCACCATCGCGCCGGTTTACTGCGGTTCCAGCCTGACCCTGGAGGGCATCGATTTAATGCTTGACGGCATGGCGAAACTGCTGCCCTCCGCCAAAGACAAGGCCGGAGAAATCGCAGTGGATGCAAACGAGGAGCCTGTGGAAATTGAATGCGACGAAAACGCGCCTTTGGCGGCCTATGTGTTTAAAACAGTGGCAGACCCCTTCGTGGGCAAACTGTCTTATTTTAAAGTTGTTTCGGGCAAACTATCTCCCGAGGTGGCTCCTGTCAATGCCCGTACCGGACAACCGGAACGCCTGGGCAAGATGCTCTGCGTCCGCGGCAAAAAACAGGAGGAAGTCAAGTATATCGGCGCCGGCGACATCGGCGCAGTGACCAAACTGAGCGAGACCAAGACAGGGGATACCCTCTGTGATCCCAAACAGGTGGTTTCCTTTGAAAAAACCAATTTCCCGGCGCCTACCTTATCCATGGCCATCAAAGCAAAGGCTAAGGGAGATGAGGGCAAGATTGCCCAAGGCATTGCAAGGCTGATGGAGGAAGATATGACCATTGCCTTTGAGCAGAACAACGAAACCCATCAGCAGGTGCTCACCGGCTTAGGAGAGCAGCATCTGGATGTTATCATTTCCAAGCTGAAAGCCAAGTTTGGCGTGGATGCCAGCTTGACACGTCCTCGGGTTGCTTACCGGGAGACCATCCGCAAGAAGGTCAAGGTGGAAGGCAAACACAAGAAACAGACCGGTGGTCATGGACAGTACGGCCATGTCTGGATCGGATTTGAGCCGTATGATGGCGATGATCTTCTCTTTGAAGAAAAGGTATTTGGTGGATCTGTACCTAAGGGCTTCTTCCCGGCAGTAGAAAAGGGGCTGCGGGACTGCATCAAGAAGGGTACTTTGGCTGGATATCCCATGGTAGGGCTGAAAGCTACCTTGTTAGACGGTTCCTATCACCCGGTAGATTCCTCCGAAATGGCCTTTAAGATGGCGGCTACCCTGGCCTATAAAGCAGGTATTCCTCAGGCAAGCCCTGTCATTCTGGAGCCTATCGGCACACTGAAGGCTCAGGTGCCGGACACCAATACCGGCGATATCATCGGCGAACTCAATAAGCGCCGGGGCCGTGTACTGGGCATGAACCCGCTGGGCGACGGCATGCAGGAAGTGGAGGCAGAGGTCCCCATGTCCGAGATGTTCGATTTCACCACAGTGCTTCGCTCCATGACACAGGGAAGAGGAAGCTTTAGCCTGACCTTTGCCCGGTATGAGCAGCTGCCAAATCAGCTGGAAGCTGCGGTTATCGAGGAAGCAAAGGCCAACGAGGAAGAAGAATAGTCTTTAGTAATCCTTTACATAAAAGGGCGGGGACGATTCAACACCCCGCCCTTTTATTATGGCCAAAGAGGTATGCCGAGGCTAGTTTTCTATTCATATTTTCAAAGTTTTTCGAATACATTCGAAAATCGTAGAAAAAACTTAATTTTTTTTCGGCTGGGAGTATGATATAATGAGGCACGTTCCAGAAGAACTTCGAATAGAAACTAGATGGATGGGGAGTTGTAGAGGGGATTATGGAAAAACAAGAGAAAAAACAGGAACCGGCGGAAAGGGCCCTCTTGCAAGAGGATAGGCCTTTTGCCGCGGGCCTTCACTTCTATAAATTGTTTTGGATTTTCCTCATTGGCTGTGTTGTCGGCTATGTGGTGGAAATGTTTTGGTGCTATATCAAAATGGGGTATTTTGAAAGCCGTCAGGGCTTGGTTTACGGACCCTTTAGCCCTGTATATGGCTTTGGCGCCGTGCTTTTCACCTTGTTGATGTGCTGGCTGCGCAAGGCCAGTGGCATTCTGATTTTTACCATCAGCGCGATCAGCGGGGCGTTTTTTGAGTTTTTCTGTTCTTTTTTTCAGGAGAATGTTTTTGGCACCCTTTCCTGGGAATACAGCAATTCCCCCTTTAACCTAGCGGGAAGGACCAATTTAAAGTATGCGGTTTACTGGGGCATTTTGGGATTTGTCTTTATCCGGCATACCCTTCCCTGGATTAGCCGCCTCATTGAAAAAATACCGAAGAAGGTTGGCGTGCCGCTGACCAACGTACTCATTGTGCTTATGGCGGTGGATATTATCATCTCTGCGGCGGCGGTCAAGCAGTGGTCGAACCGGCAGCTGGGGGTGGAATCCCAAAGTAACGTGGTGACCACCTTTCTCAACACCCATTTCCCCGATGAGCGGATGGAGGAGATTTATCCCAACATGAAACTGCCGGAAGAGCACCGGCAGGAGAACTCCCACGAAACCACAGAAAACGAATAAAAAAACCGGCAGGATTTAAATCCTGCCGGTTTTTTTATTCGTTGGTTTCTGTTTTTATCCTTAGCCATTTTGGGAGTATCCCAAAAAGATGGTGGCAAAGGAAAGCTCATCGTCTAGGAAGTAATACTTGACGGCTTCACCGTTTTCTGGGAGATAAACCAGGGTATCGTATTCATTTTCTGCGGCGGCTGTTTCAGGAGCGCCAAGAGCGTTTAAGGTCTCGTTATAGGTGGCCTCTTTTCCAATCCCCAGCACAGTATAGTTGACATCCTGATCGAAATAGACGGTCATGTTGGTGATCCTTCCGTTTTGGGTGGAGACGATCAGGCCGTTGTAGGTATAGGTAGCGCTTTGCAGCTCAACCTCGTTGCCATCGGCATCCGTATAGGTGTCAGAGGTATTCTCCTGGTTATAAAGCTGGCCAAATTGCTCGCTGTAGTCGTCATAATTCCCGAGAAAAGCGTCGGACAGATCAAAGGGAGGCTCTGAAACAGGGGGAGGGGTGGTCGTGGTCTCAGGAGGCGGGGTTGTTGTGGTTTCCGCCGGCGTAGTGGCATCAGCCTCCCCAGTAGTATCCAACTCTGCTAAGGCAGTCTGCAACCGCTCATCCTGGGTTTGCTCATAACCTGCCTGGAGGAGTTCTGCCGCTCTCGCCGAATCGCCCATATTGACATAGCAGTCAGCCAGCCTTAACATGGCGTCCACATTGTCCGGTTCCGCGTCTAGGATATCGAGGAGCAGCTCGGAGGCTCCTTCGTATTCCCCTTGGTCCATCAAAAGGATCGCCTGGGTATAGAGTTCCGACGTATCCACATTGGACCGGGTCCAGAAAAAGATGCCCAGTCCAACAGCGGCCACCAGAATGATACATAGCAGGGCAATCCAGCCCCGTTTTTTCTTTCCGCCTTTTTTGGAAGTCCCTTTGCCTCTGGCTTGAGAAGCTTTTGGGGGAGTAGACCGGCGGGCACTGCCGGATGAAGAACTCCGGGACCGATTGGAGGTGCCCCCTATTCCGTCGGAGTCATAGCTGACATATGGCTTTTGAAAGCCGCTGAAGTCATCCGCCTCGTCAAAGGAAGAAAACCCTTGGCTTGAGGAAGAAGATCTGGGAGGCTGAAAAGAAAAATCGTCTTCATCGTCTAAAAAAGATTGGTATGGTTTGGAAGACGCCTGCGGGAAATCCCCAAAGTCAGGGCCTTGCCGGGAACTGGCGTTGGAATGGAAAGAGAATGTTTCGCCATCAGACGCCGGCTCTGATGGTTCCTCCGGCTGAAAATGAAAGCCGTCCTGGGCATTGGTCTGGCGGTTGCCAGGATCAAAAGAGAAGCCGTCCACCGGCTTTCGGGATGTAGTACTGGGATCAGGGCGGGAAGCTGTATTCCCAGCGGGAGCAGCTCCTTCCCGGGATGCACGGACAACCTTGGCGCCGCATTCACTGCAAAATGACGCCGAATCAGGAAGCTTGGCGCCGCAGTTACTGCAATATGGCATGTGGATTCCTCCATTTCAATCATATCAATTATATTCAAAGGGGAAACGGGACATAGCTTCCCGTTCCCGATAACAACGTGGATCGTTCGTCTTATCTTGGTGTCACTGCCGAATAGGGAGAGATGATTCGCTTTCCACAGCGTTTTGATAGATTTTATCGCTGAACAGAAGAGCGGCACCGATAGCGGCAGCTTCTGAGCCAAAGGTGGAAACCTCAATGGGATGTTTAGCGTTTTTCCAGCATTTGAAGTCCACAAAGCGCTTCATCTTGGATAAAAAAACATCCTGATAATTCATCAGATCGCCGCCGAGGATAATGAGTTCGGGATTGAAGATATTGACCACATTGGCGATGGCGATCCCCAAATAGGTGGCGGCATCGTCAAAAATACCTAGGATGAATTCGTCGGCTCCCCGGGCAGCTTTGGCAATGGTGGCGAGATTGAGACGGTCTCCCTGAGCAAGGAGCGTTTCCAGCACAGGGGCGCGGCCCATCTTCAGCCCTTCCCGGGATTTGCGCAGGATTGTCTCACAGGAAGCATAGGTCTCTAAACAGCCGTAGTTGCCGCAGGAACAACGGGGACCATCGGGGTTCATGGTAATATGCCCGAATTGACCGGCACTCCCGTTGAGTCCACGATAAATTTTTCCATCAAAAATAATGCTCATACCAATTCCCATAGAGAGACGGATAAACATAAAGTTGTTTACGTTCTGGGCAAGGCCCATGTAGCGCTCTGTCAAGGCCATGCAGTTGGGGTCGTGTTCAATCATGACCTCAATACCGAATTCCTCCTCCAAAATCTGCTTGACAGGAACTTGAGAGAAGTCTTCAAAGTGAGGGACAAAGACAGAAATACCATTTTGAATATCAATATCCCCCGGCATAGCCAGCCCAATACCCTTGATTTTCTTTTTGTCGTCTACCGATGCGATAAGCTGTGAGATCATCAGTTTGATTTTGGTAAGGATATTGGTTCTATTGGGGGAAAACATTTCCTCCCGCACCTGTTTGATGACCCGGCATTTCAAATCGATGAGAGCGGCGGTCAGTCCGGAAAGGTTGACATCTACACCGATGATAAAATTGTCGGTGTTACTGATATCCAACAGGCAGGGCGTACGGCCTACCATCGATTCATTGCTCTTGATTTCCACAATCAGCTTTTTAGAAATCAGCTCCAGGGCGATGGTGGAAATACTGCCCCAACTCAGCCCTGTGTGCTGCTGGATTTCCTTTTTTGTAATGGGCCCATGTTTTCGGATACATTCGAATAACGCCAGTGTATTGGTGCTGCGCATGGAGTTGTGTTTTACAACCTTTGTCATTTCCCTCTCTCTTTTCTCTATAGCAATAAGTTAGAACAGAGTTACCGTTAAAATCATAGCATATACCGGCATAAAATACAATATTTTTGATGTAAATTTTAAGTTTATATCTATTTCTGACGATATTTGTATCATGTTATAAAGATAAAAAGCAAAATCAGTCACTTTTTCCAAGAGAAATATATCTGCCGATTCTTGAAAGATGGAGGCGATTATGGTAAAGTAAAGACAAAGAGAACACCGGGTTCTGTACCCGGTTTGTGAGGAGGAGACGACAGATGCCCTATTGTACGAATTGTGGGAAACCTCTGATGGAGGGAGAGATCTGTAGCTGCCAGCAGCCAGCACAGCCGCCGGTGATGACAGCCCAAAAGGAAGAACCGGTTTCTTCTCCGTCGGCAGATGAAATGGGGCAAGCCCCCCAGAACCAATATGATGCACCTGAGCAAACGCCTTATGAGGAATACTATGGAACACCTTCAGACGGCCAACAGTCTCAGCAAGGGCCTTCCTATGGCGGACCGCAGGGAGAAGGATATGGCTATAGCGGCGGCAATGGCCAGCCTGCTGGGCAGCCGTTGTATCCTGGACAGATGCCGCCCCAACAAACCTATCAACCCCGTCAACCGGGAAAGGCGGGAATTTTCTTCCGCAATGTGGGTAACCTGATTAGCGCATTCTTTAAAAAACCCAGTGATATGGTTAAGGCTGCCACTGAGCATCAGGACGTGGGGATGGGCTTTTTCTTTGCTGGTGTCAACGCCCTGTTTGTCGCCCTGTTTTTGGGGGTATTTGTCAGCCGATTGGGAGCGATCATAGCGGATCTCATGGGAGCTGGTCTGGGCTCCTTTATGGGGATTGGTATGAGCCTGCCTTTCTTCCCCTTCTTCCTGTGTGGGCTGGTGATGGCAGTGATCGGTTATTTCCTGCTATGCGGTTTGACCTTCCTTATGGGGAAAATTTGCAAATCACAGGTTAACTTTAAAGGTGTCCTGGCAGCCATGGGCGTGTCCACCTTCCCGGCTACCATCTGTATCCTGCTGGCCACCATTCTGGCGCTGCTCATCCCTGATTGGTCCCTGTATATCTCCATTGCGGCGCTGGCATTTTGGATGATGAACTCCTACCACGCAGCCCGGATTGCCATCCAGGCGGATGACAATAAGACCTATTTCCTCTACCCGTTGGCGTTCATCATTATGTTTATTATTACCTCCTACATCACCTTCAAACTGTTAGGTTGGGCGATTCTGCAAATTTCCTTTACAAGTTCTGGTCTTTGGTAATCAAAACAAAAAACCCGGCAACTACAGTTGCCGGGTTTTTTATATGATAACAGTTATTCTCCCAGGACTTCGACGTCGATGTCCAGCATCTTGCAGATGGTTTTCAGCTCTTCCACATGGTCGCCATAAACGGCATGGCAGTGGTTGGCGTCGAACTTCTGAATAAAGATTTCATGGTCGAAAGGCAGCTTCGCAAAGACATGGGGCCACTCTTCGGTGGTCTCCTTCATCTTTTCCCGGGGCAGGGTGACAAACTCTGCGGGAATGATGGTCATGCGATAGCGGTCCTTATACCGGTTGAGGCGGGCAATGGTGGCCTGTCCAGGAGCGGTCATGCAGTTGACATGGCAACCGCCGCCGGGATACAGATCCAGGCATGGATACAGGGTGACGTTTTTCAGATTTTCCTTGTAGTCATCGGAACGTCCTGCATAGTAGGTGGACTCGGAACCGCAGTTGCAGAAGACCATGACGTCATAATCTGCGTCGTAATGACGGACATCCATAAAGAGGACGGGATCCTCGGTGAGCAGTTTGAGAATCTGCATGGTCAGCGCCGCATCGGAATCGGCCTCACAGGCCATAACGGTGGGCTCTTTGGGTCCATTCCAGTCATAGGGGTCGTTCATGAAAGCGGCGGTGAGACATTGGGTGCAGACATGCTTGCTCATTTCATAATGACATTTCACACCGATAAAATCAAAGTTATAG
Organism: Zongyangia sp.; assembly: GCF_965361945.1. NCBI lineage: Bacteria > Bacillati > Bacillota > Clostridia > Eubacteriales > Oscillospiraceae > Zongyangia > Zongyangia sp. Next base: position 37,266 of record NZ_CBDTOK010000062.1, read on the forward strand.
TGGTCGCGGATCATCTTGGTGGCTTCATAATGGCGGATCTGCGTCTTGAGTTTTTCAGGGGTCAGACGATTGCCGTCATATTTGATCTCTGCCACATTGTCGGTGAGCCACTGGAAGGCCTTTTCCACTGTCTCCTCAGGGACCTCCTCGGCCAGCCGGATGATTTCGGACTGATCCACGTGCTCGATGTCGATGCCGAACTTATCCTGCCACTGCTGCATGCTGACGGTGGCGGAATACATCCCCAGGCTCCGTCCGCCGATCAGGCCGTAGGTGGAACCCTTCAAGCGGTTAACCACCCGGGCGCACTTGGCAAAGGTGATGAGCTTTTGGAGGATGGCAGGATCTTTGACGTCCCCAGCAGTACGGAAGTGCTCAATACCCAGGTGATGGAGGGCGCCTCCCGCAGCCAGCATGGCAACCATGCCCGGCCAGTCGGGTTTAAAGCCGGCCACCAGCATATAAGGGCCCTTGCCAAATTTGGCGGCAATCGCGGAGAAATTGGGGAAGGCGAAAACGCCATAGGAAAAGATCATGCCATCCACATTCTGGGCGACCATCTTCTGTGCCTCTTCCTTGGCCACCTCTACGGAATTGACAATCCGCTCGCCCAGGACAAGCTCTACCTCTCCGGAATCCCGCAGGGCATCTACCACATAGTTGTACTCCCGTTCTACAATGGGCTTGAGCAGCTCAAAGGCATCGGGATCACCGTCGGAAAACGCGAGAACACCAATTTTGGGTTTGGAAATCATTGTGTTACCTCCTTATGTAATTTGGTTTTGGTTGCCTATAATCGAGGGAATGGGCCTTGGCAATTTCACGGAAAGAACAAAGTGGATTTGGTGCTTCCCGCTAAAAAAGATTGTCAAGAATTTGTAAACTTGTACTTACATACACTGTCTACTCCCAAAACTTATTATAAAACATTAAATCGAAATTGACAATTGTTATCTGATAAACTATAATAATTTCATGGAATATCTGAAAAAAATCCGCACTATTTGGCGAATTGTCCAGAAATAGCGGACAGCTTGACCAGACTGCGGAAATATGAAAAAACGGAGCTGTTTGAAGCTTCCCGCCCCTTGGAATTAAAATCGAATGGAGGTTTTTCATCGTGCAAAAGATCATCAACAATCCGCAGACCGTGGTGGATGAAATGATCGAGGGCGTTGCCAAGGCGATGCCGGACACCCTTGCCACCACCAAAAACAAGAGGGTTCTCAAATATAAAAATGCGCCCCAAAAGGGCCGCGTCGGTATCGTGACCGGCGGCGGTAGCGGACATAAACCCGCCTTTGTGGGCTATGTGGGCAAAAATATGGTGGATGCTGTGGCTATGGGTGAGCTTTTTTCCTCCCCGCCCGCAAAGATGTTCTACGACGCCTTTGTGGCAGCTGACGGCGGCGCTGGCGTTGCCTGTTTATATGGCAACTATGCCGGCGACAACATGAATGTCAAGATGGCCATTGAGATGGCGGAGGACGATGACATTGTGGTTAAGACCGTGGTTGCCAACGACGACGTCCCCTCCGCGCCCAAGGACAGGAGAGAAACCCGCCGCGGAGTTGCCGGTGAAATCCTCATGTGGAAGGTAGGCGGAGCCAAAGCTGCTATGGGAGCCGACCTGGACGGTGTTATCGCGGCCGCCCAGAAGGCTATTGATAACACCCGCAGCATGGGCATTGGCCTTGCTCCCTGTACCATTCCAGAGGTGGGACATCCCAACTTCACCATCGAGCCAGGCACCATGGAAGTGGGCATCGGCCATCACGGTGAGCCGGGCATCGCGGTGAAGCCTCTGGCCACCGCCAAAGAAATGGCCAAGGAGATGGTGGATACCATCGTTCCTGATCTTCCCTTTGCCAGCGGCGATGAGGTGGTAGTGCTGGTTTCCGGTTTGGGTTCTACACCGTTGTTGGAGCAGTATATTTTCTTTAACAATATGGAGGAAGAGCTTACCGCCCGGGGAATCAAGATCTATAAATCCTATGTAGGAAATTACTTCACCTCCCTGGAGATGAATGGCATTACCCTTTCCCTGATGAAATTGGACGATGAGCTGAAAGAGTGCATCGATATGGAATGCAGCTGCATGGGACTGACCCAGCTTCCCAAATAAAGGAATATATGTTGAAGTCTTACCCATGTGATCCCACATGGGTAAGACTTATGTCACAACCGATCAAGGAGGAATGCTACCATGGCAAGCAGTTTTAAAAACGAAGACGGCGCAAAGATCGTCTACGACATGATCCAGGCGATTCAGGACAATAAACAATACCTTAGCGATATTGACGGCCTTATTGGCGATGGAGACCACGGTATTAACATGAACAAGGGTTTCACCATGTGCAAAGAGGCCCTGGATCAGGAGCCGGGCAATATGTCCGCCAGCCTGAAAACCCTTTCCAATGTGTTGATGGAGGATATCGGCGGTTCTATGGGCCCTCTGTATGGCTGTATTTTCCGTGCCATGTTCCGTGCCAGCAAGGGCAAGGAAGACATTGACAAAGATGTTTTCAAAGAGATGATTACAAAAGCGGAAGAAGGAATCCGCAATATCGGCGGTGCCGAGGTGGGGGACAAGACCCTGCTGGATACTGTGGCTCCGGCTGCGGCTGCTTACTGCGCGGCGGTGGACGGCGGCGACGATTTTGCCACAGCGCTGACCAAGATGAAGGCGGCGGCAGAAGCAGGCCGGGATTCCACCAAGGATTTGGTGGCCAAGAAGGGCCGGGCCAGCCGTCTGGGCGAGCGTTCCCGCGGGGTGCTGGACGCAGGCGCTACATCCTGCTGCCTGCTACTGTGCACCATTGCAGATTCCATCATTTCCCTGTTGCAATAGGAGGTAACGAGCATGAGACTGGTCATAGATTGCGACGATGCGGCTGAAAACCTGAAACAGGCACTGTATGAGCACGCCAAAGCATTAGGTTACGAAATCGATGATTTGGCCTACCAGAAGACCCATGACTGCGACTATCCCGATGTGGCCTTTAATCTGGCCCGGAAGGTGGCAGCTGGAGAGTATGACCGGGGAATTCTGGTCTGCGGTACCGGCTTGGGAGTGGCCATGTGCGCCAACAAGGTCCAGGGCGCCTATGCAGGGACCTGCCACGATGTGTTTTCTGCGGAAAGACTGAAAAAGAGCAACGATGCCAACATCATCACCATGGGCGAGAGAGTCATTGGTGTAGAGCATGCCAAGAAGGTGCTGGAGGCTTTCCTGGACGCCAAAGAGTTCCAGACAAAGAGTCAGCGCAAGGTAGACCGCATGCGTGAGTTGGAAGCGGAAAGCTTCGGGAAAAAATAAAAATCACGGCGGATCAGAGATGAAAACATCCGGTGGGTTTACTTCCGCCGGATGTTTTTGACTCTATATGTGAGAATATCCGTGTTGCTGAGAAAGAAGGAGAGATCAAATGGATCAGTGGATCAACGAAAGCAGGGCAGAGGCTGTCCAAGGGGGCGTCTCTATCACAGCGCGGGAAAAGACAGATCTTTTTGCACCGCTGGATGGCGGAGAGGTGGTACACAGTGCTTCTATCTATTACCAGGAGGTAGAGGGTGATTGCGTCATTCAGGCGAAGGCAGCCATGTCGCCTCATAATAAATACGACGGTGCGGGGCTTATCTTGTATGGGGATGAGCGCCATTGGGTCAAAGGCTGCCTGGAAGTGGTGGACAATGGCAGGACAGCAGCCATCAGTGTAGTGACCAATGGCGTTTCGGATGATGCCATCGGCCCTTATGTAGATAGAGAATCCATTTGGTTGAAAATAGCCCGAAAAGGGAATGATTTTGCGACGTTTTTCTCTCTGGATGGGAAAAGCTTTGACCTCATCCGCTTTTGCCATGTCCCAATGGGGCAGAAGATCAAAGCGGGTCTGGTCGCTCAGGCCCCGCTGGGAGAAGGAGGCAACCGGGACTTTTCGGAGATACAGGTGGAGGAGCGTACCGTAGAAAATCTGCGGACAGGGGAATAAGCCACCCGGGGAAAAGATCCCGTAGATAGGTAGAAACAGAGGCCGTTAAAAAAACGGCCTCTTTTTCTATACTTGATTGAGAACTAGAAGATTAGAGAGTGGCTATGGATATAAAATTCTTCCTGGCTGGGCTGATATTTTTTTTCGAGTTGTTCTAGTCCTTCATCATAGCGCTGGGCTTCTTTCTCATCGATATCAAAAACAGGGCTTTGATGATAGACCCATTTCCTCCCATCCAAAGCCCCTGGACGGAGTTCTTTTACCAACATAGATGCCGGGAAGGTTCCGTCCTCAAGGCAAATATTATACTTTTTACAGCTTTTAAAGCCTCGGTTTACATAATTGGCTGGATTCCCAAAGATGACGATGGCGTCGTATCCGAGAGCAGACGCTTTCTCGAAGGAATATTCCATCAGTTTTTTTCCGTAGCCCTTTCGCTGATATTCCGGCAGGATGCTGATAGGCCCAAAGGTAAGGATACTCTTTTCGTTCCCGTCTTCATCGATGAGTTTTGCTTTGGTATACATCATATTGCCAATGATCTGCTGGTCTAATTCCATGACCAGATCTAATTCTGGAAGAAAATCTTGGTGGTCTCGCATGATGTGCACCAAATAGTGCTCCATACATCCTGGAACATAAAGGTTCCAGAATGCTTTTCGTGTCATGTCTTCCACCTGTTTATAGTCTGCCTGTGTTTCATTTCTTATGGTAATCATATTTTGGCTAATACCTCCTGTATGTGAGCATCTCCGTTTTTCTTCAGATCGTTCGTCTTGGGGGCAGGGCCTGAGACATTGAATTTGCATGGAGTATCTTTATTATTTTCTTAATCTATATCATAAAAAAGGGGGAAAGTAAAGAAGAAAATCTATGGGTAATATTCATAGATGTGAAAATAAAGACCTGCGGTCGCGAATTGCTGACCGCAGGTCTGTCCGGCTGTTACGAAATCGATAACCGCTACAAACTCGAGCGAAAAGGCAAAAAACCTGAGCCACATGAAAAAGACATTTTCGGCGTGAGGGCGCTTACAGCCGGGCAGGTGAGCCAAGCGTGCCCTTTTGCGGAAAAGGAGGAGCAAGGGAGCGGGCGCAAAAAAAAGAAAAATCCAGAAACCCGTATGGTTACTGGATTTTTCGATGGCGGAGACGGTGGGATTCGAACCCACGTGCCTATCTCTAGACAAAACGATTTCGAGTCGTTCTCGTTACGACCACTTCGATACGTCTCCATGGTAATGGAAGTGGTTTATATTATACCAAATGTACGAATAAAATTCAACCAGAAATCGCCCTGCCTATTAACTTAAAGGCAGGGCGACACTAATATTATTTATGTAATGCGTGGAGCTGACTGGCCATCTTCCGATGAAGACCGCCCAACAATGTAAAGGCTCGATGCACGCTGGGCCGAAGCACATAATCAAAATCCCCAACCAGCTTTTCAATCCGGCCATTAAAAGATTTCTTGAACTGATAGATGCCGTAATAGCTGCTTTGGGGATCATCATGAAAGGGGATCCCCTGGAAATCGTAGGTATGGCATCTTGTTTCTATGGCCCATTGAATCATTTCCCACTGCATCAAATAATTGGGCATTACATTGCGATGCTCGTTAGAGGAGGCACCGTAGAGATAACAGGTTTTTCCGCCATAATTGATAGCAATGGCTCCCGAGATCGCCTGGCCATCGTAGTAACAGAGATACAGCCGTCCATTCAGTTGCATGCTATCCAAAATACGCTCAAAGTACGCCTGAGGCCGAGGGACAAAGCCATCCCGTTGGGCGGTAATTTCATAGAGACGGTAAAACTCCCCAATATGAGATTTGTCCTGGACCAAGCATTGGACACCGTGACGCATAGCCAACCGAATATTATATCGGCATTTACTGTGAAGGCTACTAAAGATTTCTTCCGCAGTTTTTCCAGTTAAATCCAAGACATAGTTGATCCTAGTCTGTACAGTGGTCAAATCCTTTTGATCGGGCTGGTAGCGAAATCCTAAATTGGTAAAAAGGGCAATCAACGCTTCATCGGTCTCTTCTGCATAGGGATCGATTTTCAGCAAAAAGGCATTGTGCTTTTTGGCCACCATCTGGATCCCTGTCATGAGATCCTCTAAAACCTCCGGTGCATCAGGGGAACATAAAGGTCCTCTCGGCGCATAGAGAATGCTGGCACCTAGTAGTGGAATCCGCTTGGATAAGAGCATGACAGAGCCCACAATCTTCTGGGTATCCCGATCACGGCTCACAATGATGGAACAACCCCAGTTGGACTTGACTTTAGCCCATTTGTAAGATTGCATGAAGGTCCCCATAGGATGATGTATGACAAAATCTTCATATTCCATGAGATTTCTGGGATCGAGAAATTCCAAGGTGTGCATCCCCTTTCGGTTGATGTAAATGGAAAGAAGTAGGTATGTTCATCCGATCTATCCCAAAACTAATGTTCTGCTGGGGAAAGGACAAGCCTTGGCTATTTTGGGAAAAGGATGGAATACTATTGAGATCGTTCTGTGACATTAGAAAAAATAAACGGACGGCAGCCATACTCGCTGCAGCCAGACAGCAAAGAGCGATGAATAGGGACACAACAGTAAAGGAGACAGCCAATATCCTGCGGAGCATTTGTTTGTTTAGAGACTTTGGGTTACAGGGAAAAGGACGAATTTCTCTCAAGTTTTTCTGTGTTTCCATATTCGCCCCTCCTTTTGGTAGATCAACTGTCAATTATAGGGGAAGGACGTCGTTTGCGTTGATTTTTTAATTATTTGGTCTACGATCGTCGTCTTGTTTAGTCTACACCTGTCGTCCTAAAAAGTCAATACTTTCCCCATGGATATTATAGTCCATATTTGGATAATATTCAATAGATGGAGCATATTTTATACTGATACTATAATGACTGTCACCGGGAGGCTGGTGGTGCAATGATTGTATATACACCGTTGTGGAAAACCATGAAGGAGAAAAATGTCACCACTTATACCCTGATCTCGAAATTCGGCATGAGCAGCCATACCGTTCACCGTCTGCGACATAATATGGGAATATCCACCCAGCTGATTAACGACCTATGCAGGATTCTCGACTGCCGGGTGGAGGATATTCTCCTCTATCAGCCTGACATTGATAAAAAATAAACGGCATTCACCGATTGATCTCGGGGGATGCCGTTGTTTCTTAAGGGGAAGGCTCTTTTTGCCTTGTCCGGCAGTAATGATTGCAGCTTCCCTGCAATATATTAGAAGCAGACCCGTCTGCATCTGGATATCCTTCGCGGAGCAGACGAAAAGGGAGGCGGGCAAGATGATCTTCCCCAAAGTCATCCGGCTCCGACGCCGGGCGCTGGTAGCGGTTCTGGTGGTCATGGGCGGCATTTTTTTGGCGGGAGTTGCGGCGCTGCTGCATACTCCGGCGGCAGTATCCTCTTCGGCGGAGGGGGGAGAAGCTCCGGTGGAGCTGCCCATTTTGATGTACCATCATGTCCTGAAATACGGCCAGCAGTTGGGCGCTTACACCATTACCCCGACGGAGTTTGAAAAGGACCTGCAGTATATCCAAAGCCATGGTTATACCACCATTGACACCGATGACCTCATCGGATATGTCTATCATGGGAAATCCCTTCCGGAAAAGCCCATTATGATTACCTTTGACGACGGCTACTACTCCAACTATTTTTATGCCTATCCGCTGCTCAAGAAATACAATATGAAGGCGGTGATCTCCATTATCGGTAAATACACCGATCTTTACAGCGAGAGGGGAGACCTGCATGTCAACTATTCCCATCTCAACTGGGATCAGCTGCTCTCTATGGAGAACACGGGAACGGCCGATATCCAAAACCACACCTATGATCTGCACACTACCGACCAGGGCCGCAAGGGGTGCAAGAAAAACTGGGGGGAAGGGGCTGAGGAATATAAGGCCATGCTCCGGGCGGATGTGGGAAAGCTGTCCGACCGGATTCGGGAGATGCTGGGCAAAGAGGCCACCTTTTTTGCCTATCCCTTCGGCTTCTATTGTGAAGAAACAGATGAGGTTCTCAAGGAGATGGGCTTTCTTGGCACCTTTTCTTCCGAGGAGGGGATCAATTATCTGACACGGGAACCAGACCAGCTGTTTCACCTTAAGCGCAACAACCGTCCCCACGACCTGACCAGCGAGGATTTTTTCGAAAGGGTGGGGAAACACCGGAAAAAGGATTCCAAATCCGCCTAAAAAGGAGCCGCCGGCATTTTGCCGGTGGCTCCTATACAATATTGTGCAGACAAAGGACAATTAGGATTTTTGCGCAAAAAAGAGACGCCCCAAAAGAGACGTCTCTCAGAATTAATAGCCGCGTTTTCCTTCTAGGGATTCGTCGTTCATGACCCACTCGTCATAAACATATGTGACCCGGAAATCCTCCGGAGTATCCCGGACCACCACGGTGCTGATACCGGCATTGATAATCATCCGCTTGCACATGGCACAGGGATTGGCCTCCTTGACCAGCTCCTTGGTGGCGTAGTCCCGGCCCACCAGATAGAGGGTGCTGCCGATCATATCCGCCCGGGAGGCGGAGATAATGGCGTTTGCCTCTGCGTGGACCGACCGACATAGCTCATACCGCTCCCCCCGGGGGATTCCTAGCTTTTCTCGGGTACAATAGCCCAGGTCACAACAGTTTTTCCGGCCCCGAGGGGCTCCCACATAGCCGGTGGAGATAATCTCGTCGTTTTTTACAATGATGGCGCCGAAATTCCTTCTGAGGCAGGTACCCCGTTCCAGCACCGTTTGGGCAATGTCCAGATAATAGTTGATTTTATCGCGTCGATTCATAGGTTTGCGCCTCCCCTGGGCTTTTTCTTTTATTGTAGTTGATTTGCCGGGGCGTTGCAATGGATTTTCCAGAATTTCATGAAATCCGGGAGAGTTTTGTCATAATCTACGAAACTATGCTATAATAGCTCTATGAAATCAGGGCATCAGCCCGGCGACTATGGGGGACCGCACTTTATGAGCAAGCTTTCCAATATCGGCACCATCAAGGACATTCTCAACCGTTATGGTTTTACCTTTTCCAAGGCCCTGGGGCAGAACTTCCTCATCAATCCCTCTGTCTGCCCTAGGATTGCCGAGCTGGGGGGAGCTAGGCCAGGCGCCGGCGTCATTGAGATTGGCTCCGGCATTGGGGTGCTCACCGAAGAGTTGGCACAGCGGGCGGATAAGGTGGTCTGCATCGAGCTGGATAGCCGGTTGATGCCGGTGCTGGATGAGACCCTGGCCGGGTATCGCAACATCAAGATCATCAATGAGGACGTCCTCAAGGTGGATCTCCGAAAGCTCATCGCCGACGAATTTGCCGGTATGGAGGTGGCTGTCTGCGCCAACCTCCCCTATTACATCACCTCCCCCATCATCATGTCCCTGCTGGAGCAGCGCCTTCCCATCTCCTCGATCACCGTTATGGTACAGAAGGAGGCGGCGGTGCGCATCTGCGCCAAACCCGGCAGCCGGGAATGTGGGGCGCTGAGCCTGGCGGTGTCCTATTACAGTGAGCCGAAGCAGCTGTTTTCTGTCTCCCGAGGCAGCTTTATGCCCGCCCCGGAAGTGGACTCCGCTGTCATCCGGCTGGATGTGCGGAAGGAGCCTCCCATCCAGGTGAAGAGTGAGGATGTTCTGTTCCGGGTCATCCGGGCCGGGTTTTCCCAGCGGAGAAAAACCATCTGCAACTGCTTGGCTTCGGGGCTGGGGATATCCAAGGAGAAAGCGGCTCAGGCCTTGGAAGAAGCCAAAGTCAGCCCCCAGGCCCGGGCGGAAAAGCTGACCCTGGAGGAGTTTGGCCGGCTGGCGGACTGCCTGCGGGCTGAGCTTTCCGAAAAGGAGTTATAATACTTTAATCCGGCAAAGGAGAAAACAGATGGAAGGACGGGAAGAGATCATCCGGCGCTGGTTTGCCATGTGGCTGGAGGGAAAAGATCAGGGAATTCGGGAGATTTTCGCGGAGGACTGCGTCTATGTGGAGAGCTGGGGCCCTATCTACCACGGTGTGCAGGCGGTGGAGCACTGGTTTTCCGAGTGGAATACCCGGGGCAAGGTTGTGACCTGGGAGATCCGGCAGTTTTTCCACCAAGGGGATCAGACGGTGGTGGAATGGTACTTTCAGGACCAGATGGAGGACGGACGGGCCGAGAATTTTGACGGAGTCTCCCTGATCCGATGGGAGAAGGACGGGAAGATCGGGGCGTTGAAGGAATTTGGCTGTAAACTCCCACACTATGACCCCTATGAAACGGGAGAAAAGGCCCAGCTGCAAAATGAGGATATGTGGACTTAAAAAAGCCACCGCTTAAACGGTGGCTTTTTTAATGAAATTTCAATAAAAGTTTGGGGTCAATTTCCAACGCTTTGGCAATGGCCGGCAGGGTGTGCAGAGAAAATTTTATCCCCATGTCATAAGCTTCGATATGGATTAAATGGGTCCTGCTTATGGGAACCTTTTCCGCTAATTTTTCTTGAGAAAGCCCCTTCAATTTACGATAATACGCAACATTTCATCCGATTTGCCGGATCATCTCTTCGATTTCCATGCTAGTCTCCCCCCATATTTAATAGTTTAATATGTATAGGAAGTGATTTGATAACGGAGATGATCTGCGCCCTCACACTTATCGAATTTTATGTGTTATGACGCAGAGGAGCGGTATTTGAAAATCAGCACCACCACAGCCGCCGAGGCAAGGACGATATAGATGACGCTGCACAGGATGAACAGGAAGTTGTTGGACTTTTGTTCTCCCTCCGCCTGGGCCGCAGGCAGAGCCGCCTCGTCGGAGAGGATGAGCTTCATCTGGTTTTCACCGCTGCCGCTGGTCAGAACCTGAGAGGAAGAACTTTGGGAGCCGTTGCCATTATAGTAATTGTTGGTGATGGTGAAATACTGGGTTACCCTGTCGCCGGAGGTGGTCCGGCTGGAGGCGGAGGACTGATTGGTCAGATAAATGCCTTCCACATTGTAGATGGGATCCTTTTCCTTTTCCTCTTCAGGGAGGGGATCGCCCCAGTTGAGGTATTCCCCTTCGAAATCTACCCGGGCCAGCCGCAGCCGATTTCTGTGCCGGTTGGCAATGCTGCCGCCGTCACCGGTAGGGATTTCCTCGGCGTAGTTCATCTGCAGCCCGATGTACCGGGTACCGCTGGGGATGGGAAGATAAAGGGTGCAGTAATAATAGGTCAGGGCAGATTCAGCTTTTAGGGACATCTGGCAGAAGGTAAAGTCGTAATCGATGGGATGGTAGCTCTCGTCGTCATCAGAGACTAAAACCTCCAGAAAGCTGTTGGTCAAGGTGTCTTTGATCTGGGAGAGAAAGGCGTCCTCATCGGGCAGAGGACAAAATACCCCGGCTCCATCCACCGCCATGTAGAGCAGATATCCTTGATCCGGCGTGTTGAGGTAGAGGTTCCCATCCACAGGGCTGTAGGAAACGGGGAGGGTACCGTCCAAGTCGATATGTCCCTCCTCATCAGAAGCGGAGGAGGCCAGCACATAATTGCCGTCTTCATTCTTTACAGCCAGCGGACAGGTAGGGGTATAAAAAGAGACGGTCAGCCGGTCCACGCCGGAAATGTGATAGACTGCGCTGGGCGCGCCACCGGTAAAATCGGCAGTGAGCACAGTTTTGTCCGGCGCATCAGGCCATCCAACTTCCTCCCCAAAGTCGGGATTTGTAATGCTCCAATTTTGGTAGGTGATAAATTCTGTGTTTTCGGCGCTTACACAATCGTCGAAAAATGTCGAAGATGCCGCTGCAAAAAGACTCGTCGCCAGGGCGAGCAACGCCGCGGCGGCGAGTGTTCCCAATCTTTTCTTCATCTGTCATCCATCCATGTTGTCTTGCGCGGGGAATTCCCGCTTTTTTCATTTCGGTCAGAGCAGCCGCACACCGTTGATGGAAAGCTCAAAGGTTACCTTCAGAAATTCCGCCGCCTTTTTGCATAAAAGCATCCGGTTCAGGAAAATCTCAAAATAGTCCATCACCGCGCAGATAGAGGTGTCAATGCTAATATCCAGGCTGACGGTCTTTCGGGCGCCGTCAATGGTAAAGCTGGAATCCTCTACGGCGTAGTTGACCCTGTCGTGGATATCGAAGGTCAGCATATCCCGGTTGCGGACCCGAGAGCGGCGCACATCGGTCTTATCGGCTAGGATCAGCGCCGCGGCTACGGCGTTCACTGGAACCGCCGTTCCCTCGTCATGGTTGCCGATGGCGGTGATGATGGTGGCGATTTCTTCCGGGGGCATCTCCATGTGATCCAGGATCCGGAAGGCCATAACGGCGCCGCTCTGGGCATGATCCACCCGATTGATGAGATTCCCAATATCGTGCATATAGCCGGCGATTTCCGCAAGCTCTGCCATGCGTTTTTCGTCACCCAGAGCCAGAAGGATATCCCTG
>NZ_CBDTOK010000063.1:0-9212 GCF_965361945.1 Zongyangia sp.
GCTTTCGCTGATCTTTCCCAGGAAAAACGGGACGCGTTTTCATACCCCGCCTGCCGCAGCTGATTTCCCAGGGCGGGGTCGGTGAGAAGCCGGTGGATCTGATGGCAGATGTCCTCTGGATCCATAGGGTCTACATAAAGGGCGCCCCTCCCCGCCACCTGGGGCAGGGCGGAGGCGCCGGAGCAGATCACCGGGGCGCCGCACTGCTGGGCTTCGATGACCGGAATGCCGAACCCCTCATAAAGGCTGGGGAATAAAAACGCCCCTGCCATGGAATAGAGGGCCCCCAGATCCTCCCTCGCCACATAGCCGGAGAAAAGGACATCCTCCCGGCAGCGGATGGCGGCAAGGGCCTTCTCCCTGTCAAACTTCCAGCCCTGCTCCCCGGCGATGACAAGCTTCCAGCCCGCTCCGGCCGGCCGGGATTTCAGCAGGTCAAAGGCCTCCATGAGCCGGGTCAGGTTCTTGCGGGGGTTAAAGTTCCCCACAAAGAGAAGATAGCGCTCCGGCAGGCCGTATCTTTCCCGGACAGCCTCCAGCGTTTTTTCATCCTCGACCCGTCGCAGGGCCGGGTCGGCGGCGCAGGGGATAACGTGGATTTTTTCCGCCGGGATGGCCAAGAGCCTTGTCATCTCCTCTTTGGTAAAGGGGGAGATGGCCCCGTAGCAGACCGCCCGCCTTCGCAGCAGACGGTACTGGAGCCGCCAGTACCAGACCCGGGAGGCACGATAGGCCTCCCCCATCCGGAAGAGGGCCAGATCGGTGACCATCGGCATTACCTGGCAGCTTGGGGGCAGCAGCAGGGGGATCTTGGAATCGGTGGTGAGGTAAAGGCAGTTTTTGCAGTAGCGCCGCCCCATCCAAAAGGACTCATACAGCCCCCGGAGGAGGGCCCGCCCCTTCTTTACCGGGATCCGGATCTGGCGGGCCTGGCCCTGGGGAAAGGGCGGGCTGTCGGCGGAGAGAAGCACCGCCGCCTCCCGGCCGGGATGCTGGGCCAGCCGTCCAAACAGCTCATAAATCAGGATGCCGATGCCGCTGCTTTTCTCCTGGTACTGGGTGGCGCTGATGACAAGACGCTTCTTCATGGCCCCATCCCCTCCCACCGCCGGACGGCCTCCTCATAGACCCCCATAATCTTAGGAAAGGCCTGGTCCAAGCTGTACTGCCGCGCCATCTCCCGGCCCCGGCGGCCCATCTGAACCGCCTCCTGCCGGTGGGTATAGAGCCACCGAAGGGCCAGGGCGCATCCCTTCCGGTTGTCCAGGGGGAAGAGCAGGCCGTTTTTCCCGGAGGAGATCAGCTCCTGATGGCCCTTGACGTCGCTTGCCGCCGCCGGCAGGGAGGAGGCCATGGCCTCCATGAGATGAAAGGGCAGCCCCTCCCGGCGGCTTGCGGAGACGGCGCAGTCGCAGGCGGCATAAAGCCCCGGCATGTCCTCCACAAAGCCGGGGAAGAGCACCCTTTCTCCCATAGAAAGCTCCCCGGCAAGGGCGCGGCAGCGCTGGAAAAGATCCCCCTGCCCCGCCAGGATAAGCTTTGCCCCCGGCATCTCCGGGGCGGCCTGGGCAAAAGCCCGAAGAAGGGCCTCCTGATTCTTCCGGGGGGAAAATTCGGCGGCGCAGACAAAGACAAAATCCTCCGGGGAAAGCCCCCACCTTTCCCGGAGCCGGCATCTTTCCTCCGGCGGCCGGTTTCTATGAAACCGCTCCAGGTCCACCCCCATGCCGGGGATGAATACAGGCTCCCGCCGGGCCAGGCGGTATTTCCGGCAGAGCCTTTCATCCTCCCGGTTCATGACCATGGCCACGTCGGTGAGGGGGGCCAGCAGCATCTCCGGCAGAAGGTAGGGCCATCTTCCCATCCCGTCCTCCTCCCCAAAAAGGTAGCCGTGGACGGTATGGACCACCAAAGGACGGCGCTTCATCCCCATAAGGGCCGCCCGCGCCACCCCGGAGGCCAGGGCGGTATGGGTGCTCAGCAGGGAGAACCCCTCCCGGCGGATCAGGCGGCGGGCGGCCAGGATGGCGGTAAGGTTTTGAGGGCTTGTCAGCTTCTTTTTCATGGGCAGGGTGACCACCGTGTGGGCATAGGGCACCTTTCCCACATCCGGCGCCGCCGCCCAGACCTCATAGCCCATCTCCCCGAAGGCCTTGAGATAGGGCAGGTGGAAGTTGCGCAGGTGGGAGAGGGTGGAGGCGCAAAAAAGCACCTTTTTCTTCACAGGATATCCCTCCTTTCTCCCCAAAGCCGCCGGCTCTGCCGCTGTAAAATCCGCCGTCCCTGCGGACGGTAAAATCCTTCCCTTACAGCATGTCCCTTTTCCCGCCTTTCTATGCCCTCCAGCGGTATTTTCTTACCCTTTCCCAGACGTACAACATCTTGTCCTTTTTCACAAGAAACGGCGGCGGAAATTTGCTGTTGCGCCGAAATATGAAAGGGAAATGTTTTTACAATTGCACAAATAATACATGCATCTTATAACGAAATTATTTACTGGTTTTTCCAAAATATTCGCGGCCGGAGGGGAGGAAGAATGGCTTTGGCCGTGGGAAAACCGGATGTGCCCGCCGTCAAAGGGCGGCATAAAAACTTGGGCTGTCCCCTTGGGGGAAAGCCTGCGAGAAGAAGGAGATTTTTTTATGAAACAACGACACAGGGCCTCTCGCCTGGGCGGACTGCTCAAACGCCGCCTGCTCCCGGCGATCCTGTCCCTTTCCATGGCCGTTTCCCTGGCCCTGCCCGGCGTCGCCGCGGCGGCCGGCGGCTTTGAAACCAATCTGACCAACCTCCACGGTCTTTCCGGCACCTGGACGGCTGAGGATGACGGTTTCCACGGCACCTCCGCCGGCGGGGACAACTTTGCCATCGCCGACGATGTGGTGGGGCCGACGACCTGTTTATCTATGAGGCGGACATCACCTCCGACATCACCAACCCGGATTTCAACGCCTCCCTCATCTATGGGCTGAAAAATCCCAGCACCCCCAGCGAGCGCTTTTATAATTTCGGCGTCATGCCGGGGAGCAACCAATACATCCGTTTTGACCAAACCAACGGCGCTCCCCTCAGCGGCGTGCAGACCGGCGCTATTGAGGAGAAGGACACCTATCATGTAAAGATTGTCCGCAACAGCCAGACCGAGTTTGAGTTCTTCATCGACGATACCCCTGTCTATAAAGCCACCCACGACAATTTCGAGGGCGGCTATGTGGGCATGATGACCAATGATAAAGGCGTTTGGCAGAATGTGAAGCTGACCATCACCGGTTCCACCCAGGGTTTTGTCTCCAACCTGACCGGCTGGACCGCCCAGAGCGGCACCTGGACCGAGACCCCCCAGGGTTATGCTTCCGACTGCGCGGGCAACTGCTTCCTGCTCTCGGATAAGGCCCTTTCCGGCGACGCCCTCTTCACCTATGAGGCGGACATGACCCCGGAGAGCAACAACAACGGCCTTGCCTTCGGCGTCAAGGATACTCAGAACCCCACTGCCCGCTGGTACTGCTTCAGCGTGGAGGGGGACAATATCCTAATCTTTAACCAGACCGACGGCAACCCTGGGGACAGCCTGCGGATCATCCCTCTCACCGAGGAGGAGAAGGGGCTAGATACCTACCATCTCAAGGTGGTGCGCAAGGACGCTTCCACCTTCGAGTACTACCTCGGGGAGCGGCTGGTGCAAACCGAAACCTACGGAGCCTATGAGGGCGGCACCTTCGGAGTGCTTTCCACCGGAAAAGCTGTGTTCCAGAACGTGAGCCTCACCGAGGAAGGCACCTCCATCGCGGGCTTTACATCCAACCTCTCCGGCTGGCACGGGGTTTCCGGCACCTGGAACTTTACCCAGGACGGCTATGAAGGCAACTGCGCCGGCAACCAGTTCGCCATGTCCGGCAAGGAGATCGGCGACGACGTCCTCTTTGTTTACGAGGCGGATATGACCCCCAAGACCAATGCCTCCGGCATCGTCTTTGGCGTCCAGAACCCAGACGACCCCATCACCCGCTGGTACTGCTTCAATGTGGAGCGCACCGCTGACGGCGGCTCCAACACCATGCTCTTCGATCAGACCAACGGAACCCCCAACGTCCTGCGGGCCGAGCCTCTCACCGAGGAGGAAAAGGCCAAGGATACCTACCACATGAAGGTGGTGCGGGAAGGGGAGACCACCTTCAAATTCTATCTGGACGACAGGGAGGTCTTTGTCCAGGATTTCGCCGGCTTTGCGGGCGGCTATTTCGGCGTCATGAGCACCGGAGGCGGCATCTTTAACAATGTCAACTTCACCGAGACCGGCAAGGTTGCCGGGGAAGGCTTTGTCACCAATCTCTCCGGCTGGAGAGGCGTCAGCGGCACCTGGAGCATGACCGAGGACGGCTTTAAAGGCTCCGGCGCCGGCAATGTCTTTGCCATGTCCACCAAGGCGGTCAACTCCCACGATCCCTTCACCTTTGAAGCGGACATGGAGCTGCCCCTGGAAGAAACCGCCGGCGGCATCACCTTCGGCGTCAAGGATCCCCAGAACCCCTCCGGCAAATGGTTCTGCATCAATGTGGACCGGGGCGGTCCTCTTTCCCGGATCTTTGCCCAGACCAACGGCAATCCCGACTTTATCCATGACTTCCCCCTCACCGATGATGAGAAGGTCCAAACCACCTTCCATCTCAAGGTCGTCCGTGAGGTGGAGGACGGCCCGGTGAAATTCTACCTGGGCGACCGGCTCCTGCTGGAAAAAGAGCTGACCACCTTTGAGGGCGGCTACTTCGGCGTTATGTCCTGCAATTCCACCGTCACCTTTAACCATGTCTATTACACCATCAACGGCTCCGACGCCGCCTTTACCTCCAACCTCACCGGCTGGCGGGGCGTCAACGGCACCTGGACCACAGAGGCCGGCGGATTCCAGGGCGTTTCCACCGGCGGCAATACCTGGGCCATTGCCGAGGACTTTGAGATTGACGGCAACACCTCCTTTATCTTTGAAGGGGATATGGAGCTCAGCGCCGGCAACCACGCCGGCGGCCTCATCTTCGGCGTCAAGGATCCGGACAACCCAGCCGGCTATCCCAGCCAGTGGTACTGCATCATGGCGGCCAAAGGCGACGGCAACTTTATGGCCTTTGCCCATAAGGATAATTCTCCCCAATTTATCGAAACCGCCGGCCTTTCCGACGGGGATAAGACCACCGAAATTTACCATCTGCGGGTAGAATATCTGGAGTCGAAGACCGCCAACTTCTACATCAACGGCACCCTTTATAAATCCATCTCCCTGCCAAACTTCGAGGGCGGCTATTTCGGCGTCATGGTGTCCGGTCCCACCACCGCCACCTTTGACAATATCAACTACTATCCCGCTGTAACACCTAAGCTGGAGGGACTGGAGCTGGTTGGCGCTGAGATGGACAAACCTTTTGACCCGGCGGAGCATTCCTACTGGGCCGAGGTGGATCACAGCGTCAGCTCTGTCAAGGTAAAGACCGACTTTGACGACACCCTTTACAGCGTCACCGTCGGCGAGCAGCAGGCCGCCCCGGGAGAGGAAGTTTCCGTCAACCTGGCTGATGGCCTCAACACCGTCCGGGTGGTGGTCCGGGATCCCGGTTCCGATCTCTCCGACACCTACACCATCAACGTCACCCGGCAGCCGGATCCGGACACCCTCTATCACGAGACGGCCCGGCCCCAGCTCCACTTCACCCCCTATATGTATCAGATGAACGACCCCAACGGCCTGTTCTATGACGACGTAACGGGGCTTTATCACCTCTTCTTCCAGTGCAACCGGCCCTTTGACACCGGTGTAGAAGGGCTTTCCGGCACCACCAGCTGGGGACATGCCATCTCCAAGGACATGATCAACTGGCGGGAGCTGCCCCTGGCTATCACCCCGGATGAGTTTGGCATGGCCTGGTCCGGCTCAGCGGTCATTGACCGGTACAACACCTCCGGGCTCTTTGAAGAAGATCCTTCCAAGCCTAACTACACGCCTCCCGGCTCCCGGATTGTGGCCTTCTACGCCAATGTAGGCGGCGAATATGGCTATACCAAGGAGAGCATGGCTTATTCCATCGACGGCGGCCAGACCTTCATCAAATATGAGGGCAACCCGGTGGTCAAAAACCCGGGCGACATCTATGGCGGCGGCCTGCGGGACCCCAAAGTCTTCTGGTATGAAAGCGAAGATCTGGAGAATGGCGGCATTTGGGTCATGGTGACGGTAGGCAACCTGAATATCTTCACTTCGCCCAACCTCATTGACTGGAAATTCTGCGGACGGCCCCAGATCAACGGCCAGGTCTTTGATTCCGAGTGCCCCGACCTCTACCCCCTGCCGGTGGACGGCGATCCTGACAATGTGAAATGGGTTTACACCGGCGGCGGTATCTTCTATATTCTGGGACATATGGAGGTAACCGGTCCCGACTCTGTCATGTTTGTCCCTGAAACCGACAAAATTTATGCCCTCAACGGCATTGCCGACCAGGGCCCGGGCAATCCGGCTCCTGAGACCTATGCCACCCAGACCTTCCACAACGAGAAGCTGGGCCGCACCATCTCCATCAGCTGGCTGCGGGATCCCTCTACCCAGTGGAAGGATAAAAACTGGAACTCCGCCCAGTCCCTGCCCATGGAGCACAGCCTCCACACGGTGGACGGCCAGGTGAAACTCTTCAGCTACCCCGCTGAGGAGGTCAACTCCATGCGGGATGAAAAGATCCTAGACCTCAAAGACATCCAGGTGGACGAAAACAGCGAAAACGTCCTGAAGGATATCCAGGCGACCCTCTGCGATATCGACGCCACCATCACCCTGGGCACCGCGACCCAGGTAGGCTTTAAGCTGCGCACCGGAGAAGCCGGCGGCGGCCAGGAGCTTGTCATCACCTACAACCGGGAAGACGGCAAGCTCTATGTAGACAAGACCAAGACCGGCGGCGGCAGCTATCTGGGCGTCTACGAGCCCGACCTGACCCTGATGGAAGGCGATCAGATCAATCTGCGGATGATTCTGGATCAGATCTGCTTTGACGTCTACGGAAACTACGGTGAGGCCGCTGTGGCAGGTCTCATCTACACCGAGTTTGAGAACGCCGGTATGGAGTTCTTTACAAACGGCACCGCTACCATCGATTCTTTGGAGATCTACTCCATGAAGCAGATGGATCGGACCACCGATTTCCCAGATCCTGTCGTTCCCACTGAACTGAGCAATCTGGAACTCTCCAACGGTACCTTGGATCCCGCCTTTGACAAGGATACTCTAAACTACACCGCCACCGTGGCAAACTCCGTCTCCTCTGTCAAGGTCATGCCCACCTACACCGGCGACACCGCTGTCACCGTCAACGGCAAGGATGTCGCTTCCGGTTCCTACTCCGAGGACATTGCCCTGGAGGTTGGACCTAATGCTATTACCGTGGTAGCAGGGGATAAGACCTACACCATCACTGTCACAAGAGAAGAGGAAGAACAGCCTCCTGTAGGCGAGAAACCTCTCCTGGATGGCCTGGAGTTGTCTGAAGGAACTCTTACTCCCGCCTTTGACAAAGACACCTTCTCTTACACCGCTGCCGTAGGAAACGAGGTAGAGGGTGTACAGGTGAAAGCCTTCTTTGCCGATGGCATCACAGCCATGCTGGGAGAAGATGCGCTGGAGAGCGGAGTCTACTCTGAAGAGATCCCGCTGCAGGTAGGAGAAAACGAGATTGTAGTTACGCTGAGCCTGGAAGGTGAAGAGAGCGAATATGTGATTGTGGTGACAAGGGAAGAGGAGGCGGTGACAGAGCCAGAACCCACACCTGGCACCGACAAGCCCAGCATTCCTGGCTCTGACGAAGATCAGGCAGGCGGCGGGGACTGGGATTGGCCGTCTGGCAGCGGAAATGATTCCGCCAATGGATCCGGTTCTGGCAATAGCGACAAAGAGAACCCGTCTTCTGGCGATCACAGCATGATCGCTGGAGCACTGGCAGTCCTGGCCCTGAGTGCTGGCGCTGCTGTGGTTCTCTCCCGCAAGAGAAAATAGTTTCATCTCATTTTGTTTTATGACCTAAAAAAGCGGATGGCTCAATACCATCCGCTTTTTATTGGGCCACAAAGGCTGGGAGCTCATCAAAAATTTCAGAAAACGCGGTAAACTTTATTTTTACATCCACCTAAAATACAAACAAAATAAGCCTTCGGTAAACTCAGTGCTTACCGAAGGCTTGGCCGATGTAGTCAATTTAGATTTCGAACCTCCGCTATCCTCTGTTCTGCCAAATGGCCTTTTTGCGCGGTCTCATCCCAGCCATTCGTCTGGGAGAATAAAGATTTGCCTGCAATCATGAAACGAGTTTATTTTCTCAAGCGTGACCGAAAGTCTTATGTCACATTGAATGGTTTGACCTGTCTTCAGTTTGGAAAAGTCGGCCATTTTTACATCTGCATCGACTATTTCATAAATTTGGCATTTTCCATTGACCGTCATGGTCACCGAAGCTGGCTCGCCATTATCCAACAACAATTCGATATACTCATCTTGTTCAGAAATCGAAGTAATTTCGCCTGTAATATATTTTCTTGGGATATCATCATAAGAGTATCTATTGGAAGGCGTTTGTAAAAGAATTACTGAAAAAGTGATTGTAATAAAAATCACCACGAGCAAAAATGCCACATATTTTATTTTTCTTTTCATCAACCATTTCCTCCATGATATCGATTATCCTGTAAGCCTCCGAATTCCTTGCTGTTGTTTTGTAAAAGTTTTCTTGGATTTTTTCAATAATTAAGAGGGGTGTACGCTAATACAATAATAGGTTATAAAAATCCAAAAATCAAGGACGAAAGATGATCGTCTTGCCCCTCCTTTCGAGAGATATCCTCAAAAAAAACAACAAATCCGAACCTCTCACCAATCAGTGTTAGGTTCGGATTTGTTGCGTTTGAGTTACAAAAAAGATACCCACCATAGACGCGAGCGCAAAGCCGAAATAAAACAAAAGCCCCGAACGCGACTTGCGCGTCGAGGCTCTCGACTGGTGCCGGTGGCGGGGGTCGAACCCGCACGCGGTTGCCCGCAACGGATTTTGAGTCGCGGTCGTCTGCCAATTCCGACACACCGGCATTTATATTTTAATTTCCCTTGTGTCCCGCACATCTCAGATTTTGGAGGGATGTGCGGGAGGGATATTAAAATCAAATGAAATTATGAAGTTGTGAAA
>NZ_CBDTOK010000064.1:0-15605 GCF_965361945.1 Zongyangia sp.
CATTTCGCTGGTTGGCCCTATTCGACACTACTTCCCGGGCCCTGGGCGGCAGCAGACGGACTGTGTTGGCACACATCACGGGAATCTCACCCCTCCGAGGATCTCTCCGAGCTTCCCCCATTGCTTGATCCCGGTTTCACCCGGGGCTGTGGCTGGACAGGAGTATCATTATCAGATTGCTGACGAGGGTCGGATCAGGAAAATCCTGACCGCAATGCGAAACAGCCCGCCACAGGCTGCTTTGTGGACGGATGGGCACCGCTCTGCACCTTCCTTGGCCGTCTTTGATGCGGAATTGTATCCCGCACAGGTGGTCTTGGCGCATCCTCCAGCGTCGCTCCAGCCCTCCTCCCGGAGGGCCTCTCGTCAGCAGACGTATCCCGCTGCCGGATATGAAGTTTTCAAGCTGCACGGGAGGTATAAAATTGCCTCCTCACTGTGTAGGCAGCGAGGAGGCAATTTTTATGCTACTTTTCTAAAAATTTTTTAATTTTCTTCAAGCGCCTGGATACTACAGATTGATTACATCCGAGCAGCCCTGCTATTTCCCACTGTTTATGCTCATCTATGGCCGATAGGGTCAGGAGCTCCAAATCGGGGCGCGTCAACTGTTTGAGCTTGGAGGCAAGTTCAGGGTTATCAATCGTATCTATCCAGAAATATCGATCTGAATAAAGGGCTATATCGAGTGTGCAGCAAAACGCGGCAGTGACATCATTGTCCTGCCTGAGATGGCTTTGACCGGCTACGATGTGGAGATTGACAAACCCACAGCGGAAAAAATGCAGGGCAAATTGGCGGAGACGATCCCCGGCCCTGCCACTGATGAGATCGCCGTAGTGACAAAGAAATATGGCGTCTATGCCTTTGTCGGTATGCCTGAAAAGGACGGAGCCAACCCTGCCACATTATATAACTCCCTTGCCGTCTTTTCTCCAGAGGGCTTGGTAGGAAGCTACCGCAAGATGCACCTTCCCCCTCCCGAGCCTCACTGGGCAACCCGCGGCACAAAACCGTTCATCGTTGAGACGCCCTGGGGACCCGTGGGTTGTGGAATTTGTTATGACAGCTATTACTTCCCTGAGTTAACCCGGTATTATGCTGCCAAGGGTTGCCGCCTCTACATCAATTCCACCGCTTTGGCCCATTGTCACGGTGAAGCTGCCGGCACAACCACGCTGGAGGCGTCCGTGATTCAGAACGGCATTTATATTGCGTCCGCAAACCTCGGTGGACTGGACGTCGAGAACTACTTCTGGGGCGGCAGTTCCATCATTGGCCCGGGCCGCAAAGTCAGAGCGCCGCACTATTATGCCGGTAGCACATTCACCGCTCCGAATGCGGATGAGTCTGATATGCTGACCGCAACGATTGACCTTTCGCTTGCGGACAGAGGGGTATTTCACAACAACCCCCTGGTTGGCGGCACGGATTGGCGGCCTGATAAGTACATTGAAATGTGGCAGGATGTGCTTTCTGATCCAAATTACGGGATGTAACAGGGCTGATTATATTGGTGTGTGAGGATACAACATAGCGATTCTGAACGGTATGTAGTGAAGATATCACCCGTGCACGGCCGGCAGAGGGCTTGAAAGCACGGAAAGCACCCTGACTCTACAGTAAAACATCGCAGAGATTCGACACGGGTGATGAGCAGGTCAGATCCCCACAAAATCCGGAGAATTCCGCGGATTATGTGGCTCTGCTCCGGATTTTACGAGAAGTATGGGATATGTGAAGGAGGTCGTTTTATTTGAAAAAGGCATTGATTGTAATTGACGCTCAGAAAGACTATTATCCCGACGGCGGATATCCTCTCTGGAATATGGATGCTACCATTGCAAACATCAAGAAGGCGATGGCGGCGGCCAGGGAAAAGAATGTTCCAATCATCCTTGTTCAACACGTTTTCCCGAAAGATTCCGGTATGCCAATCTTCGTTGAGGGGACACCGAATGACCAGATTGCGGAGGAAATCCTCGCAGCAGCTCCCGGAGCGCCTGTTGTAAAAAAGGCGGATGCCGATTCCTTCTATCATACAAATCTGGAAGAAGTCCTCACGGAGCTTGGCGCGGAAGAACTTATTATAACTGGCATGATGACGCATAACTGCGTAGTCTTTACCAGCGTCTCCAAGAGTGCGGAGAAGTACCAAGTCAAGATCATCCCTGAATGTACGACTACCATCGACCCCATGGTTCACAACCTCGCATTAGCGGGACTTTCTGTCCGCGTTCCTTTCGTCTCCATTGAAGATGCTTTTTCCTAAAAAATATCTTGTTGCTATTTCTTTGATCATGAACACCAGTCACGGTAAGGGCCATCCTTGCGCGGCGGGAGCAAAGGGCGAAAATCAGGAATTGATTCGCAGAACCATTTTCCCGGCAATTGAAGTGCTGGCAAGGGATTACGGCTCAATATACGAAAAGTATTTCTCCTTTTTCGCTCCTTATTGATTTACTGTGTCGCTATTTGGTGTGTTATTGATTCAGGGCTTGTTTGAAGATCTTCAACATACCTAATTGGCGGGCCTTTTACGCCTTGGTGGGAGCAATCCCTTTTAAAATTTGTCAGTTTTCTGCAGACCGTTGCTCGTCAGCGCCCCCAAATCCTTTCTGTCGGGTACATTTCCAATCTTCAAACAAGTCCTGACCTTATATAGACACTATCCAGAGAAAAGAGGACACAAAATGCAAAAAAATTGGGGGCCGGCGAAATCTTCGCCATCCTGCTTGGCGCTATCATCGGCTGGGGCTCCTTCATGCTGCCGGGCAGCCAGTTTTTGCCCCAGTCTGGGGTGATCAACACCTCCATCGGGCTGTTCCTGGGCACCCTGTCCATCATTGTCATCGAGCGCAGCTACTGGTACATGCTGCAGCAGGACATCGACGAGGGCGGGGAGTTCTCCTACATCCTGATCTTCATGGGGCGCAAGCACGCCTTTGTGGTGGGCTGGTTCCTGTTCCTGGCCTATCTGAGCCTGGTGCCCCTGAACGCCACGGCTTTCCCCCTGGTCCTCGACAAGCTGGCGCCGGGCGTCCTCAACTGGGGCTACCTCTACACCATCGCCGGGGATCCGGTCCACGTGGGGGAGGTGCTGATTTCCGCCATCATCGTACTGGTATTCACGGCGCTGAATCTGCGGGGCACAAAGCAGTCGGGCAAGGCCCAGTTCTGGATTGTGGCCGCGATGGTCGTCTGCGTGGCAGCGGTATTTATGGGCATGCTGTTTCGGGCGGATCTGGACGCCTTCCGGCACAACTACGTGGACGGATGGCACTTCGACCTGGGCCAGGTTGCTGCGGTGGTGGCCATCACCCCCTTCCTGTTCATCGGGTTTGACGCGGTGCCCCAGCTGGTCAAGGATCTGGGGGTAAGCCGGCACAAGGCATCCCTGATGGCGGTGGCCTCCCTGCTCATCGGGATGGGCTGCTACATCCTGCTGAACTTCGCCACGGGGCTGGCCTACGGGCCGGAGGAGGCCCAGGCGCTGGACTGGGCCCTGGGCAGCGGTGTGCTGACCTACCTGGGCATGACGGGCTTTCTGATGCTGATTATCGCCCTGGGCGCCGCCGTGTCCGGGGGGATCAATGGCTTTATGATCTGCGCCACCAAGCTCATCAGCTCAATGGGCCGACACAATATTCTCCCCCGGAGGTTCGGCGTGGCCACCGCCAACGGGATCCAGCGGCACTCTATCCTCTTCGTGACGGTCATTAGCATCTTCGCCTGCTTCTTCGGCCGGGAGGTGGTGGGCTGGATTGTGGACATGTGCTCCTTCGGCGCGGCGATCACCTATTTCTATGTGTGTCTGAATACCTTCCGTATCGCCAAGACCGGCTCTGCACGGGTGATGGGCGCGCTAGGCGCGACCCTGGGTCTGCTGTTCATGCTGCTGCTCCTCTTCCCCTGGAGCCCGGCGGCCCTCAGCGGCCCCGCCCTGGCCTTCCTGGCTGTGTGGGTTCTCGTGGGCCTGTGTTTTTTCGTGCGGCTGTTTGTCGTTGACCGGGCCAAGACGAGGGATGCCTGAAGCGGATGCGTCAGGCAAAAGAATCTGATAATTCCTGCGTTTGCAGATTACAAAATGCCTCTAGCTGGCCCCCGAAAGGCACAGCAGAGGCGGCCGAAATTAGAGGAGGTAGTGTAAAATGAGGGTTTTGATCGTTGGCGGCGTCGCCGGAGGCGCCAGCACGGCCGCGCGGCTGCGGCGCTTGGATGAGAGCGCGGAGGTCATCATCTTTGAAAAGGGACCCTATGTCTCCTATTCCAACTGCTGCCTGCCCTACCGCCTGAGCGAGGCGGTCGACGAGACGGACAAGCTGGTGCTGATGAACCCGGCGCAGTTCGCCAGCCAGTATAACATCCAGGCCCGGGTGGGCCACGAGGTGCTCTCCATCGACCGGGCGGGCAAGACCGTCCGGGTAAAGGATCTGGCGCAGAACCGGGAGTATGAAGAGCAGTACGACAAGCTGGTCCTGGCGCCGGGGGCCGATGCCGTGATGCCCCCAGTCAAGGGGATTGAGAACGCCAAGGTCTTCACCATCAAGACGGTGGTGGACATCGCCAACTTCTACGGCTTTATCAAGGGCGAGGATGTGAAGCAAGTCGCCGTGGTGGGCGGCGGCTTCATCGGCGTGGAGGTGGCCGTCAACCTGGTGGAGGCCGGCTATCAGGTCTCCCTGGTGGAGGCCATGCCCCAGATCCTGAACACCTACGACTACGACATGGTGCAGATCCTCCAGAAGGAGATGCTGGACAAGGGCGTGAACCTGATTGTGGGCGACAAGGTGTCCGCCTACGAGGACTCCAGCCTGGTGCTGGAATCGGGCACGAAGGTAGCGTGCGGCGCGGTGGTCATGGCGGTGGGCGTGAAGCCGGCGTCCGGTCTGGCCGCCGCGGCCGGGCTGGCGCTCAACGACCGGGGTGCCATCAAGGTGGACCCTAACTACCGCACCAGCGACCCGGACATCTACGCGGTGGGCGACGCCATTGAGGTGTCCCACGGCATCACCGGCAAGCCCCTGATGCTTCCTCTGGCCGGCCCGGCCCAGAAGCAGGCCCGGCAGGCGGCGGACCACATCTGCGGCCGCACCGTGCGCAACACGGGGTACATCGGCTCCAGCTGTATCAAGGTGTTCGATTACAACGCCGCCAGCACCGGCCTGACCGCCGCCCAGTGCGAGAAGGCGGGGATCCCCTACGACATCGCCTACGTCGTCCCCCAGGACCGGGTTGGCCTGATGCCCGGCAACTGCCCGCTGCACTACAAACTGATCTTTGAGGTGCCCTCCGGCCGGGTGCTGGGTGCCCAGGCCATCTCCAAGGGGGATGCGCCCAAGCGGGTGGACATCGTGGCCACCCTGATCAAGTTTGGCGGCACGGTGGACGATCTGCGGGATCTGGAGCTGTGCTACGCTCCCCCCTTCTCCACCGCCAAGGACGCGGGCAACCACGCCGCCCTGGTGGCCTGCAACCTGCTGCAGGGTACCTTCCGGCAGGTGCGGGTGGATCAGGTCCGGGAACTGGTGGAGTCCGGCGCCTGCATCATCGATGTGCGGGAGGAGAACGAGTACGCCCTGTCCCACATCACCACGGCGGTCAACATCCCCCTGAGCCAGCTCCGCCAGCGGCTGGACGAGATCCCCAAGGACCGGCCGGTCTACCTGCACTGCCGCAGCTCTCAGCGCAGCTACAACGCTGTCCTGGCCCTGCAGAGCCACGGCTTCCGCAATGTCTACAATATCTCCGGCAGCTTCCTGGGCCTTTGCTTCTATGAATACTTCAACGACGTGACCCAGAAGCGGGCACCCATCGTCACCGGGTACAATTTTAACTGAAGTATCGGAGCTACATTTTCTTTATTGCAGTCTGTAAAATTTTAAAAGCTGTTATTAAACAAATGTATCAAGCAAAAATAAGACATATACCCCGCTATCCTGAAATCATGTCAGTTTCATCGCCCGGCCCTGGCGGATCAATTCCGCCAGGGCCCGTTATATAGCTGCGTAGGAAAGGCAGAGGCCTCTGTCTCGTGTATGCCTATTGGGCCAATGATTCCAAATGGATGATGATAAGTAAACTTGAGCCCTGGCCGGTAGATTGGTATCCGCACAAGGATGGCATCTGATCGGCTGATTCTTTCAGAAGATCAAGATTTTTCGTAGCATTGCCACCAGATATGTCACTCTAGATGATTCCTTGCCTTTGTCAGCTTTGTTACTATTTCCATTTTTTGTTTTATATTGATGCCGGAATAAAAGTGCCAAACGCATGACAGAAATGACCCAATAGCCCGACTTACACCGTTAGTTTTAAAGTGCCAGAAATCCGCTGCCGGTTAATGTTTTTAAACAGCAATGTAGCCTGGAATCAACGTTCATATACCACCTCACCCTCTACCATTGTCATCATAACCCGGGTATCAAACAACTCTTCCAGTGGCTGAGTGTAAATATCATGATCCAGCACCACCAGATCTGCAAATTTCCCCACCGTCAGGGTGCCATACCGTGCCTCATCATAGGAAGCATAGGCCGCCTCTTTGGTGAACATCTCCACAGCCTCGTCCAGAGTTACTCCGTTTTCCGGATACCACTCAGCCCCATTCCGGCTGTCCCGCCGGGTGACCGCATAATAGAGATTGGGCAGCACATCCATGGGCTCCACGGGACAGTCTGAACCGCCGCACATGTGGACACCGAGCTCCTCGTACCGGCGCCAGTTATAGCTCTGCCGTCCCAGCTCCGGCCCTACGCAGTCATC
This sequence comes from Zongyangia sp., assembly GCF_965361945.1. Classification (NCBI taxonomy): domain Bacteria; kingdom Bacillati; phylum Bacillota; class Clostridia; order Eubacteriales; family Oscillospiraceae; genus Zongyangia; species Zongyangia sp. The sequence continues at coordinate 6,766 of NZ_CBDTOK010000064.1, forward strand.
CACGACTTTGGAGTCGGCCTTAAGGAAGACCGGCTGCACATAGGCCACCAGATTCATCTCTTTGAAGCGGTCCTGTTGCCGCTCGTCCATGATCTGACAGTGAATGATCCCGTTGCGGCGATCCGCGTGGGGGAATTCCCGGGAAACCCGGTCGATTGTGTTCAGCATCTGCTCCAAAGCGGCATCCCCAATGCAGTGGGCTACCAGGTGGAATCCGTTGGTATAGGCCAGCTTTGCCAGCTCATACAGCTCTTCATCCTGAAACAGAAGCAGCCCCTTGGTTCCCGGATCATTCAGGTAAGGTTTCCGCATGGCCGCCGAATGCGAGCCCAGCGAGCCGTCACACAGGAACTTGATGGGGCCAAATTTGAAGCGGCCTATGGTATCATTGGCCCGATAGCCCATGTCCAAGAAACGCTGGAGCTGTTCCAGCCTGCGGAAACGGATCTGCTCGTTGACCCGGATGGGCAGCCTGCCCTCCTCGTTCAGTTCTCGATATGCCTGGAGCACACCCTCCAAGTCATCGTCGGCAATCAGGTTGAAGTCATCGCTGTGTACCTGTACAATTCCCTTAGAGGCGGCCTCGCGGCACGCGTCCTCCAGCAGATCCTTGATCTCTGAAACCGTGTACCGCTCCCAGCAGCTCTGCACACACATGGCGGTATTTTCCCGCACATAGCCATTCGGAAGCCCATCCGGGCCGAAGTCCATGGTCTGCTTGGTGGTGTCCGCCCGCTCGTCCCAGAGCCCGGCCAGCTGGAGTGCCTTGGTATTCAGGCAGACAATATGGCCGCAAGCCCGTTGCAGACATATGGGTACATCTTCCGCAATGGCATCTAGATCATGGCGGTCAGGAATTTTGTTGGTGTCCGTCCAGTTGTCCTGATTGAAGTTGCAGCCCACAATCCATCGATGATTTGCCCGGGCTTGCGCTACAACTGCCTGGCATAGCTGTACAGACTCCGAATAGGTCGTAGTATTCACCAGGTCAATGCGCCGCTTAAAGGTAGCATAGAACAGGAGGTGCAGGTGGGTGTCAGAAAATCCGGGTAGTATTAGTTTCCCCTCCAGATTAATCAGCCTGGTATGAGCCTCCTTGAGAGCCAGGATTTCCTCATCGCTGCCCAGCCGGAGGACCACACCGTTCTTAATCGCTATCGCAGAGGCTTGCGGATAGGCTTTGTCCATGGTTCGGATAATGCCATTGTAAAAAATAGTATCCATCTTGTCACACCTTATCTCAAGTCCCTTATTCTCTCAGGGATTCACTTAGAAGCTGCCATCAGACCGTCCATATTCAACTATGAACGGCCTGATGGTATTTACACTATATACTAGTCTTTATATTTTATTTATAGCTCAGGAATTTCTTTCCAATTCTCGAGTATGTTTCCAAGTACCCTCGAGGCATTGTAGTATGTAATTTCATGCCCTTCCCTCTCAGATTCAAAGCATACATCCATAAATGATACGACAGCCACTTTACCAGTTGCCATGACATCTTTGACGTTGCGTATCACAGCCTCTGGAGTTTGTCCCCCAGGTCCAAGAGGGAACCTAAATGCGGGCACGTATTTGCTCTGCATGATGTCCACGTCGATATGAAGGACAATCGCATCCACTCTGTCCGCCAGATCCTTGATCCGCCCAGTCCAAAGCTCCCTGTCGTTGAATCCCCGCTCGTCGATAATTTTGAGGCCCGCCCTCGCTATGTTGTAGTCATCGGAATAGGCTCTCCCGTGGTAATCCGTCAGGATGAAGTTTTCCGCCTGAATTGGTTCCGTGATCCCGCTAATTTCGCGCCACTGGTCTAGATCCAGGCCGAGAATGGCGGACACTGTACATCCCGCAATAATATGGGATCTGCTCATGTCAGAGGTTTCCATATCCCCGTGGGCATCCATGTACACGACGCCGATTTTCTTGCCCTTTTTCATGGACTGCTGCAGGCCGCCAATGATGCCGGTCACGAAATTGCAGAATCCGCCCGCCACCAGGAGTCCGGTTCCGGGCTTGATGGCCTTTTTGCTGGCCTCATAGAAACTTTTGGAATATTCCAGATACGGCTCGAGCCCTTCATAGTCCTCATGCCGGACCTCGGTGATCTCGAAGGGGACGCCCGCCTTGTGGTACAGGCCGCACGTGTGGTAATAGTCCGTCTCCCGCGGGCCATTGATGTACATGACCTCCGACTCGATAACGGTCTCGCCCTCCGCATTGAGGTCAATGCTCCATCCGTACTGATCCAGCGCAGTTTCGATAACCTCCAGTTTTTCCAGCTTCGCCATAACGATTCTCCTTTCAACTGTATTTGCAGGCCTTCCTGCGCACCTGATTTATTCTTTTGCCTCTAACACGTCCTCCGTGTAGTACTGCCGTGGACGGTTTCTGCATACGATGCCGCCGATCACCATGGCAATCACCGACGGGACCACCCAAGTGAAGCCATAGCTGTAGAAGGGAATATAGGACAGGATCGTCCCGATAAAGGAGAGACCTGGGAAAATATAATAGATGCCTTCCAGTGCGCCGATAACCAGTGCCGTAAACACGCCGCCTTTATAGAGACCGTCATTGGGCACTATCTTGTCAAGCAGGCCCAGGATAGTCAGCACAATAAAGGGTGGATAAAGGGTCAGGAAGATCGGCGTGACATAGTCGATGATGCTGGATACGCCCAGAGTGGCGATTAGTCCACATACCACGCAGGTAATGACAAGCATCATCTTGTAGCCGATGCGGCCCTTGCAGAGGCCGCTGAACAGGTCGGCGATCGTGGCTGCCATGGTGATAGCCGTGGTCAGGCATGCCAGCGCCACGGCTATGCCGAAGCAGGCTAGGCCGAATTTGCCCATGATCAGGTTAATGAGGCCAGAGAGCAACACCGTCTGCGCAGTCCCCTGGGGATAGATCGAGGAGCCGGTGGCGCCGATATATGTCAGGCAGACGTAGATGCAGGACATGATGGCAATGCAGACCAGACAGGCAATGGTAATGCCGCGCTTTTCCAGTTTAGGGCCATACCCTTTGGCCCGCATAGAGTAAATAAAGATATTTGCGCACATCAAACCAAGAAGCAGATCACCGATGGCGTAACCCTGGAGCATCGCCGAGGTAAAGGGATTATCGACCTGGGGCTCAATCGGCTCTCCCACCGGGCTGGCGATGCCCTTGATCAAGACAATTGCCAGCATGATGATCAGCAACGGGGTGAGATATTTCCCCAGTTTGTCCACAATCGAGTCTTTGTCCTTGGCAAAGAAAAACACCAGGACAAAAAACACGATCACTGTCACCCAGATAGAGACGTTAGGGAACAGGTTCACCACGCCCAGCTCATGGGTGGTTGCGCCGCACCGAGGCACTGACGAGCCGACGCCAATAAACAGCCATCCCAAGATAGACATTGCGTTATACAATTTGCGGTGAGCGTGGATCATCAGCCCTTGTGAGCCGTTTCCCGCATTGTTGACCGCCAGAATTGAGAGTACTGGAAAGATGATAGCCGAAAGGAGCAGGCCCAGGGCACCCATCACCCATGCGGAACCGGATTCCAGCCCTACGGCCGGGGGAAAGATCAGGTTCCCAGCCCCAAAAAATGTCGAAAACAGAGCCAGGCCAACAACGATTGCATCTAACATAAAATTCTGTTTTTTCATTTTCAGCCCCCATTTCTTTTTTGAACTTCACCATTATTAGATGCAATATCTGTGCCAAGTCAATATCTGTTCTAAATGTGGGATTTTCTTGCCTTTTTAATTTGAATAGTATATAATTATTTACAGTTTTTGTTTAATTCTTTTTACTGTAACATTTGATTTTCAATTCTTGAGAGGCCGCATACTATGATCGAACATTATGTCAATCAAATCATCGCGATGAATATCCTTGCGGATGCCGTCACGATTATCGACGACAAAGGAATTATACAGTACTACAAAGTATTTCAGCAGGAGGCATCCCCTTTCGCCCCCTCTGAGATCATTGGGCGGCACTTTCTGGATGTCTTCACCAATATCAACCCCAGCGAGAGCTCCGTGCTGAAAGCCCTGCGGGGGGAGTCCTCCTTCCACAACCATTTCGAGGTTATCCACAAGGACGGAAGTCGCCACGAAATCGTAGAAAACGTATATCCAGTCCGCTTCGAGGGCAAGATTATCGGTGCCGTCTGCGTCTCCCAGAATGCGGCAACTAGCAAAAAATATCTCGATATTAACCTCCCTAAGGCAACCGCCAAATCCATGTATAAACTCAAAGACATCATTGGCAATTCCCCCAAACTCCGATACTTGAAAATGCAAATTGCTCAACTTGCCGCCACAGACACGAGCATCCTCGTCTATGGAGAAACTGGCACCGGCAAGGAGATGGTCGCGGAAGCCATCCACGGCCTCAGCCTCCGGAGCAATAAGCAATTCTGTTCCCAGAATTGCGCCGCTATCCCAGGTGGGTTGGCAGAGAGCCTGCTTTTCGGAACCAAAAAGGGCGTCTATACGGGCTCCGTTGACAGTCCGGGCATATTCGAGCAGGTAAACGGCGGCACCCTGTTCTTAGATGAGGTCAACTCTTTGGACTACTCCATCCAAGCTAAGCTCCTCCGCGCATTGGAGGCGAAAAAGATCCATCGGCTTGGCTCTGACAAGGAGATTAGCTTGGACTTCCGTGTTGTGGCGGCAACCAATGAGGATCCATTCAAGTGTATGGAATCCGGTAAAATCAGAAGTGATCTGTTTTATCGGCTCAGCACTTTTGTCCTGGAAATCCCACCTCTCCGGGAGCGGAAAGAGGACATTCCGCTTCTTACCGAGCACTTCATACAGGCCCACAATGAAGCTTCGTCCAAGCAATTTAGTGGAGTTTCCGATGAAGTTCTCGCTGTGTTTAAACAATATTCCTGGCCAGGTAATGTTCGGGAGTTAAAAAATGTGATCGAGAGTTCCGCTATTTTTGCCAAGTCATCAACGATTCAAATTTCAGACCTTCCTTACTATATAACAAAATCCAGAAGTATCGAGAATAAAGAGCACAGGAAGAAAAATTCTGCTAATTTTTTGCCCGCATCCACATCAGCACCATCCTATTTAATTCCCGATGTTATAGAGCAGCTTATAAGAGACGGCGCCACCTACAAAGAGGCTATGGATCGTTTTGAAAACCTCTATCTTGATTCGTGCCAAAGGAACTGTTCCAATCAAACCCATCTCGCCCATATTCTCGGCATAAGCCGTCAGTCGCTTATAAATAAATTAAAAAAACATAACCTTCGTCCGTGTGATGGCACCAGAGATGGATAGCGGATCGCCTTCACCGCGTTTTCGACGGTAGTCAGCTTCTCCTGATAAATCGCTTGAAAATCCATGCTCTCCCCTTATTTACGGTAGTCATAGAAGCCCACGCCGGTCTTTCGGCCCAGCTTACCTGCGCGGACCATCTTGCGCATCAGCAGGGAGGCGCGGTACTTGAGGTCGTGGGTCTCATTGTGCAGGGTGTCCATGATAGCCAGGCCCCCGCCCAGGCCGATCAGGTCGCCCAGGTCGGGGGCCATGGAGTGATGACGCCCAGCTTCATGGCAGTGTCCACACCCTCCACATAACTTCCACCAACTTCGTGACGGTGGTGAGGTTGAAGAAGTACGTACCAATGAAATCATCAGGTTGTCGAGTGACCGTAGCGATGTATGATAGGACTTGGAATCATGTGCCGCAGTGATTAGGATAGAAACCCATCTTACAATCAGCAAAAATTCTTGCATCCATTGTTTTGAGGTCTTTTGCAATTAACGGCTTAAATTCCATCTGATTCAAAATATCTCTCTGCAGGTCGACACCAGGTGCGATCTCAGTCAGCATCAACCCATCTTTTGTCAGTTCCAAAACCGCCCGCTCTGTGACATAGAGCACCTTTTGCCCAGAAGAGGCGGCATACTCCCCGCTGAAAGTAATCTGTTGAACCGTATTTTTGAATTTCTTAACCTTTCCCTCTTGCAAAATACGCAATACACCGTCTGCCGCTTCGAGCTTTGCACCGCTTGCTGTAAATGTACCAGCAAAGATCACCAAGGGAGTAGACTGCGTTATATCAATAAATCCGCCACAGCCAGGAATCTTTGGGCCAAATTTACTCACATTGATATTGCCCTCTGCATCACATTCCGCGAGGCCGAGAACCGCCATGCCCAAATTTCCACCATCATATAGGTCGAAATTATAGGTCATAGATAACAATCCGATGGCATTAACTGCGCATCCGAATGTGTCGCCAGATCCCAAAACACCTCCAAGCATACCGGCCTCGACACTCATGACCACTTCATCGGCAAACCCTTCTTCCGCCGCAATATTCGCCACAAGCTCTGGTATGCCGATACCAAGATTTACGATGGAATTTGGCCTTAGCTCCATTGCACACCGCCTGGCAATCACTTTACGGGGGTCGAGCGGCAGTGTTTTCACCTCATCCGTTGGAATATCAATATGTCCGGCGTATCTCGGCGAATAGTAGATATCTTTCGTTTGGCGGTGATATTTTTCCGGTTCTTCGCAGACCACAACAGCATCCACAAACACACCCGGAATTTCGATCCGATCTGCGGTCAGCTTGTTGGCGGAAAGATTTTTAACCTGCACAATTACCTTGCCTCCGCAACTTTTGACCGCCATGGCAATATCACGCATATTCATGGGTCCACATTCGTCTTCGATTGAAATATTGCCATTCTGATCTGCAGTTGTCCCACGGATGATGCCGATGTCAAATTTAGGCGTAGGATAATATAGCCACTCCTCGCCTTCAAATTCGACTACCCTGATTAGATCATCTGTAGTCACACGGTTCAGCTTGCCGCCCTCTAGCCGAGGATCAACGAAAGTTTGCAGACCTATCTTGCTCATGAAATGCTTCTGGCCCAAAATAGCGGCACGAAGCGAATTCAGGATAGCCCCATGCGGCCAGTTATAGGCCTGGCATTTATTTTCACTTACATATTTGCAAAAGTTAGGATTCAAGCCGAAATGGCCTGCAATAATCTTGGAAACAAGTCCGTCGTGGGCCCAGCGGTCATAGCCAGAACCCTCTGAGCCGGCGCTCCCGGTGAATACACATTCCAGGTTGTTTGGGTGCCCGGTTTTCAAAAAGCGATCCTCCACAGCCTTAAATACCCAATCCGCCATGCCCCAGAGTACAAAGCCAGATGTTGTGACAACCGCACCATCCTGGATCAGATCAATCGCTTCATCGATGCTTTTAATTTTGCTCACACTTAGCACCTCCAAGGAGAGAAAAAATTCATCGTTGCTATGGTAATTGCCTTCTATTTATAAAATGGATTTTGTTGTGTGAACTGGTAGATCAGCAACCTAGACGGCCTCTATTTGGAGTAATCATAGAAGCCCTTTCCAGTTTTGCGGCCAAGCCAGCCAGCTCGCACCATCTTGCGCAGTAGTAGTGAGGCCCGATATTTAGAGTCATGAGTTTCGCTATACAAGGTATCCATTGCAGCCAAACAAATATCCAGGCCGATTAAATCAGCCAGGGCCAGGGGGCCCATGGGATGGTTCGCGCCCAGCTTCATCGCGGTGTCAACACCTTCTATAGAAGCCACGCCGGTATAGACCAGATCGCAAGCCTCATTGATCATTGGCACCAGGATTTTATTGACGACAAAACCAGGCGCTTCGTGGACGGATACAGGCTCCTTACCGATTGCTTTGACCAATTTGAAGACTGTATCAAAGGTTTCGTCCGAAGTGTTGGCTCCGCGGATGACTTCTACCAGTTTCATAACAGCAGCCGGGTTAAAGAAGTGAATACCAATGAACTTATCCGGCCGTTTGGTGGCGGCGGCTATCGCCGAAATAGAGATAGATGAAGTGTTGGAGGCAAAAATTGTGCTTGGCTTGCAGATAGTATCTAACTGAGCAAATACCTGCTTTTTAATCTCCAAATTCTCAACGGCGGCCTCTACGACCAGGTCAGCATCGGCGGCCAGTGTCAGCTCGGTAGTAAAAATGATCTTATCGATGAGAGCCTTCTTACCGAGTTCGTTCAACTTACCTTTATTTATTTGTTTATCCAAGGCTTTGTTCAGCCTGGCTTCAGCATTATGAATGACCTCATCGCTGATATCCCGAATTACTACATCAAAGTTTGCCTTGGCAAATACCTGAGCAATATCGAGGCCCATGACGCCGCCACCAATGACAACTACTTTTTTCATTGCATCCAGTCTCCTGTTACCGGTTTTTAAAGTGCTTCTCCGCCCGCTTTTCCAAAAACGCGCCCATGCCCTCGTTCTTGTCCTCGGTGCCGCAGCAGACGCCGAAGGCCTCGGCCTCGAAGGCGGAGCCGGTGGCGATGTCAGTCTGCATGCCCATGCGGATGCAGCGCTTGGACTCCTGCACCGCGATCTGGGCGTTGGCACAGATGGCCTCCGCCAGCTCGATGGCCTTGGGCATCAGCTCCTCGGGGGGATAGACATCGCTGACCAGGCCGATGGCCTTGGCCTCGTCGGCCTTGATAGTCCTGGCGGTAAGGATCAGTTCCATGGCCTTGGACACGCCCACGATGCGGGGTAGCCGCTGGGTGCCCGCGAAGCCGGGGGTGATGCCTAGGCCCACCTCGGGCTGGCCGAACCGGGCCTTCTCGCTTGCCAGGCGGATGTCGCAGGCCATGGACAGCTCACAGCCACCGCCCAGGGCGAAGCCGTTCACCGCCGCGATCACCGGCTTTGCCATGTTCTCCAGCTTGAGGAACACACCGCCGCCGTGGACGCCGAAGCGCTTACCGTCGATGGAGGAGAAGCCCTTCATCTCGCCGATGTCGGCGCCCGCCACGAAGGAGCG
>NZ_CBDTOK010000065.1:0-4043 GCF_965361945.1 Zongyangia sp.
TTCCTAAAACAAATCTTCCGGGGCTTCACCGAAGAAGAAATAAAACAATTTGCAAAATTTAACGAGCGAATTGCTGAGAATACAAAAATAGTTGGGGAAAGAGGAGAAATCATATGACAGAAGAGAAAGATTTTCTGGGAAAGGAACCGGTAGGCAGACTTCTTTTAAAATTGGCCCTTCCCACCGTAACAGCGCAAATCATCAATATGCTGTACAACATTGTTGACCGCATTTACATTGGCCATATTCCGAAGATTGGCGACATGGCGCTGACCGGTGTTGGCGTTTGTATGCCTTTGATTATGATTGTAACAGCATTCGCCGCCTTTGCGGGATATGGCGGCGCGCCTAGAGCCTCTATCCATATGGGAAGAGGTGATCACGATGCAGCAGAAAGGACAATGGGCAACTGCTTTGTCGTACAGCTCATTATTTCTGTCGTTCTAACAGCGGCGCTGCTGATTTGGAACCGGGATTTTCTCATGGCCTTTGGAGCCAGCGAAAACACCATTGCATATGGCGTCGAATACATGAATATCTACGCCATGGGTACCCTTTTCGTCCAGATGACTTTGGGAATGAACGCTTTCATTACTGCGCAGGGCTTTGCTAAAACTGGTATGCTTTCGGTACTGATCGGCGCAGTGGCCAATATTATTCTCGACCCCATCTTTATTTTTGGTTTTCATATGGGTGTTGCGGGTGCCGCCTGGGCAACCATCATTTCCCAGGCAATGTCCTGTGTATGGGTGCTCCTTTTCCTCTGCGGTAAAAAGACCCATTTAAAACTCCGCAAGAAGAATTTTAGGCTGGAGAGAAAAATCGTCCTCCCCAGCCTGGCTTTGGGCTTGTCAACCTTTATCATGCAGGCCAGTGAAAGCGTCATTTCCATCTGCTTCAACTCCTCCCTGCTGCGTTATGGCAGTGATATTGCCGTTGGCGCCATGACCATTCTGACCAGTGTCATGCAGTTTGCTATGCTGCCGCTGCAAGGATTGGGACAGGGAGCACAGCCCATCATCAGCTACAATTACGGTGCACGCAATCCTGATCGGGTAAAGGCTGCCTTTAAATTGTTACTGAAGGCCAGCCTCGTCTACTCTACCCTGTTATGGGCCTGTGTCATGGTCTTCCCCCAAGCATTTGCCGCTATGTTTACCGATTCCCAGCCACTGATTGCTTTTACCAAAACCGCTTTGCGAATCTATATGGCCTGCCTGCTTCTGTTTGGTATTCAGGTTTCCTGTCAGATGACCTTCACCTCACTTGGTAACGCCAAGGCATCTATTTTGGTGGCAGTCATGCGGAAATTCATCTTATTGATCCCATTAATTTATATCATGCCCCTGATCTTTTCTGCCGATAAAACCACCGCTGTTTATATGGCAGAGCCAGTCGCAGATTTCTTAGCTGTTTCTTTCACCATCGTACTCTTTACTTTCCAATTCCGGAAAGCTTTAAAACAAATATCCGGGCCTTCGGATGACAAAAAAGCACTGCGACAAGGCTAAGAAGGTTGTCTGCTGCCAGTCGGAGATATCATCTAAGAAAAGTAGCCAGTTAAAAAGCATCGCTATAAACAAATGATTCATAAAGGGAAAGAGCTGTCTCATCATCGAGACAGCTCTTTCCCTTTACTACTTGCTTTTTTTATTTTTTCTTCCGGTTCGTCTGAAAGCTTCTGAAGTATCGTGTCTGAGGTCCGCAGCAGGCAGTTTTTCAACAGCTGGGTAAACTCCTTTGCCGGCATACAGTCTTTATCCAGCAGCCATCGTTTGATGGCGCACAGGAAGGCATCAGCATAAAAATTTACATAAAATGCAAGCGCGTCGTCCCGTCCGAAGATTTTCTCCATATCTGAAGAAATAATAGTGTCCCCAATGTCACGGAAGTATTCTGAAAAGGAATTTTGTCCATCTACACTGAGCGTCTTGCGGTAGAAACTGCGGTTATCATAAAAATAGGCGCAAAGATCCTCTAGCAATTCCCATCCCGTATTGTACCCCTTTTCTTTCAGAACCGCCACACATTCCGTATAATAAATCCAGTTGACCAGGTCATATTTATCCTTAAAATGATAGTAAAAGCTTTTACGGTTCATATCACAGGCCGCACAGATATCGCTGACACTGATCTTGGAGAAGGACTTTGTCTCCATCAACTCCTTCAGAGCGGCTGCCAGCGCCCGCTTGGTGATATTCGAATCCGGCAAAAGCCCACCTCCTGTCCATATTTATTATGTCAATATATCATAAAAGCCCGAGAGAATCAACAAAAAAACCTCTTATCCCCCTTTCTGCTTTTGGGACAAATTCGTCTAAGTGTCCCAAAAAGTAACACTTTTTTAAAAGCGGGAAAAAGTGTAACAGGATGGCCTTTTGTCCAATGACAGGGCACCGGTGGGCTGATAAAATAATAACATTAACATACGGCAGGAGGAATCTTTGTTGACACCCCATTCTGCCCACTCTTGATGTTCCTCTAGAAAAGGGGCTTGGCAGGTCACAGGCCTACCCTCAGCTTTTGCAATATACGGTGGAGAATAAATCATCGAGACGAAAAAGAGAATTAATCTCGAGCAATCTTTTGTAAAGCCTAGATAAAAACAGAAACAGGTCCAAAAAGCTCTCTATGGCCTGTAACCTGATAAGTCATCAGCATTAAGATGTTGTATCTCACATCATAAAAGGAGGGACGTATGGATAAGAAAACACTGAAGACCTATCTATTGCTAATATCCTTTACCATCGGGCTGGTGTTGATCGCTGTGCATTTTGAAAAGATCATCAGCGGAATCAGTATCTTTCTCCAGCTTTTGACCCCATTTTTTATAGGCATTATCATTGCTTTTGTCCTCAACCGCCCCTATGAGTGGTTTTGCCAGCTGTATGGCAAGCGATGGGGGCTAAATTCTCGAATATCGCGGATACTGGCGATTATTACTGTATATATACTGGCTTTCGGCGCAATTATCCTGCTGATCTGTCTGGTGGTACCGGAACTCATCCGAAATTTATCCCTATTTGCAGGAAGTGCTGATCAGTATCTATTAGATGCGCAAGCAGCACTCAACGGATTCACCGAGCAGCTGAATCTCCCGCCGGTGGATTTAAGTGCTCTGATCGATACGGTCAGCCGCTATCTGGGAACACTGTCCAATGCTATCGAAGAGATGATCCCCCAGATCATTGAGGTAACCGGCAGCCTCATATCCGGAGTAATCACCGGTTTTATCTCCATTGTATTGTCAGTCTATCTTCTAAGTGGTAAGGACCAATTGCTGAAACAGCTGCGGCGGGCATTGAAAGTATATCTGCCCAAACGCACCCATTCTTTTTTTGGCAGACTCTACCAGATTGTTGCCCAGGTCTTTGGTGACTATGTGGCCGGACAATGCAAAGAAGCTGTCATTCTAGGTGTCCTCTGCTTTATCGGCATGATGATTCTACAGCTGGATTATGCAGCCCTGATCAGTTCGGTCATTGCTGTTACTGCTTTGATCCCCATGCTCGGAGCATACATCGGAGGAGCCGTTGGTGTAATTCTCTTGCTGTTTATTTCTCCTGCAAAAGCGTTGATTTTCCTCATATTCTTGATTGTTCTTCAACAGGTAGAAGGAAATCTTATCTATCCGAGAGTTGTTGGGCGCAAAATCGGCCTGCCAGGTCTTTGGGTCCTCGTCGGCATTACGGTAGGCGGCAGATTATTCGGAACATGGGGGATGCTGTTGGCGGTTCCTGCTACCACCGTCATTTATCAGGTACTGAAAAGAGACGTAAAAAGGCGTGAAGAAGACAACAGTAAAAACAAAAATGAACTGAGCGTTCAAATGCAATAAAACAGAAAAGATCACAGATAGTCTCTAATCCGATACGTAATAGAAATCTTTTTCTCTATTTCCCACTCATTTTTCACAAAAAAGAAAAGACCGATCAACGGCTTATCTTCGCCATTCATCGGTCTTTTTTTGGTCCGAGTGACAGGAGTCGAACCTGCGGCCTCTTGAACCCCATTCAAGCGCGCTACCAAGCTGCGCTACACCC
>NZ_CBDTOK010000066.1:0-54301 GCF_965361945.1 Zongyangia sp.
GTATCATAGGTCAGGGTAGAAGTTCCCACCTTGACTACAACCCGTTTTGCTTGTTCAAAACAGTTCACCATTTCATCTCCTCAACTGTCAAGTATACTATTATATATAAATAAGTAGAAGGGCAATTATTCTCTGTGATCAAACAGGATCAGAAGTTTAGGACAAAGCGTCATTTTCCTTTTTGGTTGACGAATGAGTCTCTCCGCAAGGGGCCCCGCTTATTTTTTCTGGCCTTCTCTGCCAGGCCAAGGGCCACCCCGCCTATGGCCAGCAGGGAGAAAAATATAACAGCGATGTCCTGTTCCCTGGTCAGCTTAATCGTTCCGTCACTGTTGGTCTCGATGGCGGAGGTCGTTGTGGTCTGGGGCGCCGTAGTGGATACGGGAGCAGTTTCCTCCTCATATCGAACTGGAGCTGCTAAAGCGGTCTGCGCACCGCCCAAAACCAGCATTATACATAATATGATTCCAATCAATCGCTTTTTCATGATCTTTCCCCTTTTTTGCACTTCGTGTAGACATCATTATAGCACAAATACCCGCTCACGAAAAGAAAATTTATAAGAAAGGCCCCGAAACTTCCTGGTTCCGGGGCCTTTTTTCAGCAACTGCTGCTTATTATTCTTTCTCTTTGTTTTTCTTGGCCTGAATTTCCATCAAGGCGTCCTTCCGGGACAGGTTAATTCTGCCCTGGGAATCAATTTCCGTTACCTTGACAATAATCTCATCCCCCACGGTGACCACATCTTCTACCTTCTCTACCCGCTTGAGATCCAGCTTGGAGATATGGACCAAGCCCTCTTTACCAGGAGCAATTTCCACAAAGGCGCCAAAATTCATCAGCCGGGTTACCCTTCCTTTATAGAGGGCGCCCACCTCCGGATCGTTGGCAATGGTTTCAATGACCTGGACGGCACGGCGGGCATCGTCAATATCTACACCAGAGACAAAGACTTTGCCGTCGTCCTCAATGTCAATCTTGACATTGCACTCCGCGCAGATTCTCTGAATCACCTTGCCGCCGGAACCAATAACCTCACGAATCTTTTCAGGATCAATGGTGAGGGTAAGCATCTTCGGTGCGTATTTGGACAGCTCTGCCCGAGGCTCAGGAATGCACTTGAGCATTACTTCGTTGAGGATATACATTCTGGCCTTCCGAGTTTTCTCAAAGGCTTCTTTTATAATAGGAAGCGTCAGGCCGTCGACCTTGATATCCACCTGGATGGCGGTAATACCTTTCTCGGTACCGCCTACCTTAAAGTCCATGTCACCGTAGAAGTCCTCTAAGCCCTGGATGTCTACCATGGTCATCCAGTCATCGCCGTCGGTAATCAAACCACAGGAGATACCTGCCACCGGCGCCTTGATGGGCACACCGGCATCCATCAGAGCCAGGGTAGAGCCGCAGATGGAGCCCTGGGAGGTAGAACCGTTGGAGGAGAGAACCTCAGACACCAGACGATAAGCATAGGGGAATTCCTCCACCGAGGGGATCACCGGCTCCAACGCACGCTCTGCCAGGGCGCCGTGACCGATTTCGCGGCGGCCAGGACCGCGGCTGGGCCGGGTCTCACCTACCGAGTAGGAGGGGAAGTTATACTGATGCATATATCTCTTGGAATCCTCGCCGTCGATGCCGTCGAGGATCTGAGCATCGCTGACCGGGCCCAGGGTGACAATGGTGAGCACCTGGGTCTGTCCACGGGTGAACATACCGGAGCCGTGGACTCTGGGGATGAGCCCGACTTCGGCATTCAGCGGGCGGATTTCATCCAGGCCTCTGCCGTCCACACGTTTGCCCTGTTTGAGCCATGCCCGGACAATCTGCTTCTGCAGCTGGTACATACACTCATCCACCGTGTCGACCAGCTCTGGATATTCCTCATCAAACTTGGCGTGAATATCTTCAACAATGGGAGCCAATCTGGCATCCCGCTCGTTTTTATCGTCGGTATCCAGTGCCTCTTTGACACGCTCTTCCGCAAATTCTTTGATCTTTTCAAAGAAGTCGTGGTCTACTTCCATAGACTCAAAGGTAAACTTCTCTTTTCCGATCTCCGCCTGGACACCGGCGATAAAGTCTACCATCTTCTTAATTTCCTCATGGCCTTGGGCGATGGCATCCAGCATGACATCCTCAGGCACCTGGTTGGCGCCCGCCTCGATCATGACGATCTTATCTTTGGAACCCGCCACAGTTACCGCCATATCGGAAACCTTTCTCTGCTCCTCATCGGGGCAGATAACCACCTTGCCGTCCACCAGGCCCAGGGCGACGCCGGAAATGGGGCCGTTCCAGGGGATATCGGAAATGGACAGGGCGAAGGAGGTGCCGATCATACCGGCGATCTCCGGAGAGCAGTCCGGGTCAACGGACAACACCGTCATCACAACGGAAACATCGTTTCTCATATATTTGGGGAAGAGGGGACGAATGGGGCGGTCCACCAAACGGGAAGCCAAAATGGCTTTCTGGGACGGACGGCCTTCCCTCTTCAGGAAGGAACCAGGGATTTTACCTACAGCATAAAGCTTTTCCTCAAAGTCCACCGACAGGGGGAAGAAATCGATCCCCTCTCTGGGCTTTTTTGACGCTGTGACGTTCACCAGCACTGTGGTCTCGCCATAGCGCACCAGGACGGACGCGTTGGAAAGGCAGCACATCTTACCGGTTTCAAAGGAAATCTTCTTTCCGGCCAGCTCGGTTTCAAACACGCGGAAATTTTCGAACATGACATGACCTCCATTTTCTGCGAGGCAATCCACCCTGGTTTAGCAATTCATCCGTTACGCAAACCTCCGCTTGCGTCCCCGATGCACTGCTAAAACCATACGCTTAAAAAGCAGGCAACCGCCTCGGATATTCTATTTTCTGCCCCCGGCATCACCGGGAATGCAAAAGGTAAATATGCGTTTGAAGGCAGGTGCAATAAACACCTGCCTTCAAAGCAAAATTACTTACGGATACCCAGTTTTGCAATGATTGCACGATAACGGTTGATATCTTTTTTGATCAGGTAGTTGAGAAGATTTCTTCTCTTACCAACCATTTTCAGAAGGCCTCTCCGGGAATGATGGTCTTTTTTGTTGACCTTCAGATGCTCGGTGAGCTCGTTGATTCTCTTGGTCAGAATAGCGATCTGCACCTCAGGAGAACCGGTGTCACCCTCATGGGTGGCGTTGTCTGCGATGATCTGGGCTTTGACTGCTTTGTCCAGCATAGAAATGCACCTCTTTTTAAAATATTTACCGGTACCATAGAAAAGGGCAGGCACTTCCCCTCAGGGGCTTACTCCCTATTCCATGCATACGGTAGGGCTGTGAGTATAGATAGACTTTCTCCTATCCCACTAACTAGTATAGGATACCATAGAGATGATTTTTTGTCTATATTTTTTGTAAATTTCTTTCCTCTATTCTCCGGTTTTTCAGGTAGGCGCCGGAAATGCGCCGGGCGGCCTCACTGTCCTGGCTGATCTGCTCCTTCAGCTGTTCGATGGAGTCGAATTTTCTCTCCGGCCGCAGGAAGGAAAGCAGCGCTACCTCCACACTTTTTCCATATAAATCCCCATCAAAGTCCAGAATATAGGTTTCAGCCAGGGGATCTTTGACCTCTACCGTGGGCTTGATTCCCACATTGGTGACTCCGGGGCGCCATGCCCCATCCACATAAGCGATGGAGGCGTAAACTCCGAACCGCGGAATAATATGCCCCTTCTCAAAGGGCTGGTTAATGGTGGGAAAATCCAGCTTCCTTCCCAACCGACGGCCGTGGATTACCTTGGTATCCACTGTGAAAAGGCTTTCCAGCAGCCGGTTGGCTTCTTCCATCTCCCCGTCTAAAATCAGGCTCCGGATCCGGGTGGAGCTGACCGGACATCCTCCATCGTCAATATGATCTACCACGCAGACCTCTACCCCGTACTCTCCGCACAGCTGACGAAGGGTGCCGACATCTCCGGCAGCCCCCTTGCCAAAGCGGAAATCATAGCCACAGGCCACATACTTGGCCTGCAGTCCCTTTACCAGAATTTTCTCTACGTATTCTCTGGGGGTGAGATCTCGGAATTGGTCAAAATCAGGACAGAGCTCTATTGCAATGCCCAATTGCGCAAAAATTTCGCTTTTGCGGCGGCCTGACATGATCTCCAAATATCCTTTTTTAGAGGCAGGCTTTTCCCCATGGACCGTAAAGGTAAAGACGCAGGGGGTGAGACCGGCGGATTTTTGTTCCACCACTTTCTGGATCACCGCCCGATGGCCCTTATGAACCCCGTCAAACAGACCCAGGGCCACCGCTGTTGGCGTCTCTATCTGATATTGTAATGTATAGGAAGTAACCAAATTATTGCCTCCCCCAAAATAGCTTTCTGATCCGCAGCTTTCCTTCCTCCTCATCCCGATAGGCAAGTCCGCCAAAGGCGCCGTCTTCCCCGGTAACCCGCAGGTTGCCCTTGGCCTCAGGGCAGGAAATCCTTTCTAAATCCAGTTTGACACCGTTGACAAACTGGCCAAATTGGCGGTTTCCCAACCGCACCTCCGGAAGCTCTTTGAAGGCAGATTCCACCGGCAAAAGCGCCTCTTCCAGTTTCCCCGTGTCAGCCAGTGCCTGGATCTCTTCCAAAGTCAGGCACTGGTCGATGGAGATGCCGCAGGCCATGGTTCGCTCCAGGGAAACCATAGCCGCCCCGCATCCCAGCTTCTCGCCGATGTCGTGGCAAAGAGTGCGCACATAGGTGCCTTTGGAACAGTGGACGTCAAAATCCACCTCATCGCCCTCCATGGAGAGGACAGAAATACCATACACGGTAATAGGCCGTGGAGGGCGTTCTACCGTAATGCCCTCCCGGGCCAGATCGCACAGCTTCCGGCCGCCGATCTTAATGGCGGAATACATGGGTGGAATCTGCATCCCTTCCCCCCGAAAGCTTTCCACCGCTTGCAGAATCTCCGCCCGCGTCGGCCGGGCGTCCCTTTGGGCAAGGATGTTCCCCGTCATATCCTGGGTGTCGGTGGTAACCCCCAGCCGCAGCCGGGCCCGGTATTTTTTATCCTGATCCGGCATCAGGTCGCAGGCTTTGGTGGCTGTGCCGATAAGCACCGGCAGCACCCCTGTGGCCATGGGATCCAGGGTGCCGCTGTGGCCAATGCGCCGGGTCTTGGTCATCCCCCGCAGCTTCGCCACCACATCAAAGGAGGTGAAGCCCTGAGGTTTGTTCACACAGAGGATTCCGTCCATTGACTATCTGCCCTCCATCACTGGGGCCAGGGCCAACAGGACCATCTCTTTGGCATGGGCCAAATCCTCCGCAATAAAGCAGCCGGCAGCCCGGGCATGGCCGCCGCCCCCTAATTTGCCGCATAGTTGGGATGCATCAATTTCCTCCGATGTGCGAACGGAAATTTTGTAGCCGCCTTCCTTTTCCCGGAAGGTGACCCCAACCTGTACCCCTTCAATCTGACGGGGAATGGCGGATATACCGTCCAGTTCGCTGTCACTGATCCCCGTCTGCCGAATCGCATCCAGGGATACGACGATGAAAGCACACCGGTTGTTAAAGTGATACTCCATAGAGGAAAGGGTCATCTGCTCCATCCGGATACGGCTCAGGCTCTTGGTGTCAAACATGATCCGGTTGATCATCCCCGCCATGGCCCCTTTATCATAAAGGTCCGCCGCGATCCGATGGCTGCGGGCAGTCACGTTGGTATAGCGGAAACAGCCGGTATCGGTGGAAATCCCGGTATAGATGGCCGATGCCATCACCGGGTCCCATGCTACCCCCATTGCTTCGATGACCTCATAGATCACCTCAGCGGTGGCGGCGCTTTGGTCTTCCAAAAGGACACGCTCCGCATAAAATATGTTGGAGGGGTGGTGATCGATGCACAAATCCACCCGGTCTTTATAGGGAAGAAGTTTTTCCCCAAAGAGCTGGGTATCGGCAATATCCACCGCCACAATCATACCGGGGGCAAACTCTTCTTCCAGGTAGTCCTTGGTCATGTAGCCGTACCGCTCCGAGATCGGGTCAGAACACAAAACCTTTGCCCGCTTTCCCAGTTTTTTCAGCGCGTAGTAAAGCCCGAAGGCGGAACCCAAGGTATCCCCGTCAGGATGCTGATGGCAGAGAATGTAAAAATCCTCCCCCTGCCTGAGCATCGACGCTACATCTTCCACCGAAATTCTCTTTTGATCCTTTGTCTTTGTCATGGCTGTCCTTCCCTCCGGCAATTACTCATGATCCAGCTCCCGCAGCAGGCTGGAGATGTGGGCGCTGTGCTCTATGGAGTCATCCGGGATAAACTTAAATTCCGGGGAGCAGCGCAGCTTCAGCCGGAGATTGATCTCCCGGCGGATAAAGCCTGCTGCGCTCTTGAGGCCTTTGACGGCCTCCTTGGCCCCTTCTATCCCATCCATAGAGCTGACGTAAACCTTCACCTGGGACATATCCTTGCTCATTTCAGTACGGACAATGGTAATCAGTCCGCTGATGCGGGGATCCTTGAGGGAACGCATAATATCGGTCAGCTCTCTCTTGACATCCTCACTGATTCTGTCCACTTTGTATCCTGCCATCTCTTTCACTTCCTTACTGGCCCATAGAGAGCCGATGAGAAATTACCAGCAGGCAAACTGCCTGCTGGTAACCAGTTCCTTGTTATTCTCTGTATTCTTCCACGACATATGCTTCAAATATGTCGCCTTCTTTGATGTCGTTGAATTTCTCCAGGCTCATACCGCACTCGTAACCGGAAGCAACCTCTTTGACGTCGTCTTTAAACCGCTTGAGGCTGTCGAGCTTATCGTCGGCGATGATGATGCCATCCCGGACGATACGGATGTTGGCGCTGCGGGTAATCTTGCCCTCCAACACATAACATCCGGCCACGGCGCCAACATTGGAGATCTTGTACACCTGGCGCACCTCTGCACGGCCCAGATCCACATCCTTGTATTTGGGGGCCAGCATGCCTTTCATGGCGGATTTAATCTCCTCAATGGCATCGTAGATAATACGGTAGAGACGGATTTCCACCCCATCCCGTTCCGCTGCGTCCTTGGCTACCGGGTCGGGACGGACGTTGAAGCCTACGATAATGGCGTTGGATGCATCGGCCAGCATAACATCAGATTCGCTGACCGCGCCCACAGCGCCGTGGATCACCTTGACCCGCACCTCGTCATTGGAAAGCTTCTCCAAAGATTGGCGGACTGCTTCCACCGAGCCCTGGACGTCGGCTTTGATGATGATGGGCAGCTCCTTGACCTCGCCCTGCTCGATCTGGGAGAAGAGATTGTCAAGGGTGACCTTCTGATAGGTGCTAAACTGTTCTTCCTTCAGCTCATGCTTACGCTGTTCCACCAGTTCCTTGGCCAGTTTTTCGTCCTCAACGCAGTTGAAGATGTCTCCGGCAGACGGCACCTCAGAAAGGCCGGTAATCTCCACCGGAACAGAGGGGCCGGCTTCGGTCACCTTGCGATGGCGGTCATCCAGCATAACCCGGACATGGCCCAGGGCTGTGCCCGCGATGATGACATCGCCGGTGTGAAGGGTGCCGTTTTGCACCAATACCGTGGCTACAGGACCCCGGCCCTTATCCAGCTTTGCCTCAATCACAGTACCCTTGGCAAGGCGGTCGGGATTGGCCTTCAGCTCTTTCATATCGGCAACCAGCTGGACCATTTCCAGCAGGGTATCGATGTTTTCGTGGGTTTTAGCAGAAACCGGGACACAGATGACGTCGCCGCCCCACTCCTCTGGCACCAGCTCGTACTCTGTCAGCTCCTGTTTCACCTTTTCGGGATTGGCTTCCGGTTTATCCATCTTGTTAATGGCCACAATGATGGAAACTCCCGCCGCTTTGGCATGGTTGATGGCCTCCACCGTCTGAGGCATGATGCCGTCATCAGCGGCTACCACCAGGATGGCAATATCGG
Source organism: Zongyangia sp. (assembly GCF_965361945.1). NCBI lineage: Bacteria > Bacillati > Bacillota > Clostridia > Eubacteriales > Oscillospiraceae > Zongyangia > Zongyangia sp. Next base: position 7,945 of record NZ_CBDTOK010000066.1, read on the forward strand.
TAACCTGGGCGCCGCGGGCACGCATAGAGGTAAAAGCCTCATGGCCGGGGGTATCCAGGAAGGTGATGTATTTATCGTTAATCTTCACCCGATAAGCACCGATGTGCTGGGTGATACCACCGGCCTCGGTGGCGGTGACATCAGAATGACGGATAGCGTCGAGAAGGCTGGTCTTTCCGTGGTCAACATGGCCCATAACCACCACAACCGGGCTTCTCTCCTGGAGGGAATCGGTGTCGTCCTCGCTGTCGTCGATCAGACGTTCCTCAATGGTGATGACTACCTCTTTTTCTACCTTGGCCCCGAAATCCATGGCCACTAGGGCAGCGGTGTCGTAATCAATGGTTTCGGTGACAGTGGCCATGACCCCAAGGCCCATCAGTTTTTTGATGACCTGGGCCGCCGGCACCATCAGCTTGGAAGCAAGCTCTCCCACCACAATGGCTTCGGGAAGAACCAGATGCATCTGAGGCCGTTTCGCCCGTTCAGCCTCGATGCGGCGGAGCTTCTCTGCCTCCGTCTCCTTTTTGCGTCCGTATTTTCCACGCTGGGCACTGCGCTGGTTGATCTTCTGCTTTTTCTGCACATTATCCCGTGTGATGGCGGAAGCAGGAGCAATCTGCTCATAGTGCTCGTTGTATTTATCTAGGTTGACCTGGGCTGCCCGCATATCTACATAGCGGACATTCTTATCCTTATCAATGGTAGAGACATTGGAGTTGGTTCCCGCAGTGGTCGGAGCCTGACGCTGGGGCAGCTGCTTATTCTGCGCCGGGCGCTTGGTTCCCTGCTCCCCTTTCTGGAAGGGGCGGCCATTGCCTTGATGGGCCGGACGTCCGCCCTGGCGGCCATCCTGAGAAGGCCGGCCACCCTGGTAATTGGGACGGCCACCCTGCTGACCGCCTTGGAAGGAGCCGCGGTTGTTCTGCCGGTCACCCTGATAGGCTGGGCGTCCACCTTGCTGATTTCCTTGATAAGGCGGGCGGCTTCCCTGCTGGCCACCTTGGAAGGAACCGCGGTTGTTCTGCTGGCCGCCCTGATAAGTTGGACGGCTCCCCTGCTGATTTCCCTGATAGGGGGCGCGAGGCCGTTCCTGCGCATCGGAGCGGGGAGAAGCTGGCTGCTGGGCACGGGGTGCCGGAGCCGGCTTTTCCTCCTGGGTCTTCTGGGGAGCCGGCTGAGCTGGGGCGGCAGATTTCTCCTCCGCCTTGGCCGGAGCCTTTGCCTCCGCTGGTTCTGATTTTGCCGGGGCGGGAGCCGGCGCCTTTACTGCCGGTTTTGCCGGGGCCTTCGGCGCTTCCTTTTTAATGCCGGATGCAAAATAGGCATTAAAGTCCTTCACCTGATTTTTCTGTGTAAAATACTCAAAAACAAGATTTAGCTCCTGTTCTGTCAACGCTGTCATATGTTTTTTAGGGGTATCGAAATGTTCACCGAGCAGATCGATGACATCCTTGCTGGGGACATTCAGGTCTTTTGCGACCTCGTGGACTCTGTACTTTATGATCACTGGGCGTTACCTCCTTGTCATTGCGGCCACCGTTTTACATCTTCTATCTCTCTCCTGGCAAAGGCCAGCATCCTAGCCATCCAACGGCTTTAACATCTGCCGGATACGGTCCGCCATTCCCTGGTCCAACACTGCCAACACGCCGGAACGCTTGGAAACGGAAAACCAGATTTCATCCATCGTCGCCGGAATCGTTCTTCGCTCAACGCCTGCCCGGCTGCAAATCAAGTTGATTTCCTTCTCTGTCTTCGGGGACAGATCGGATGCACATAGGACAAGCCCTGTCCGCTGTTTCAGGACCGCTTCTTTTACTACATCAAACCCGAGAGCTAACCTGCCCGCTCTTTTGGTCAGCGAGAGGAAGGATAGCAGTTGTTCATTCACTTGCCTGCAGTTCCTCCTCCATCTTTTGGTACACTTCATCGGGAATGGCGCAGGAGAAGGCTCTTTCAAAGCCCTTTTGCTTCCGGGCTTTCTGGAAGCACTCCAGGTTTCTGCAAACATAGGCGCCCCGTCCCGATTTCTTTCCGGTGAGGTCGAGGAAGATTTCGCCCGCATTGGTTTTGACCACCCGGACCAATTCCTTTTTGGGCTTCATCTCCCTGCACCCGGTACACATACGCATGGGAACTTTTCTGGCCTGCATAACATCCTCCATCCTTTGACATCCATCAAAAGCTTTCGTTTTTCTTTGCTCTCTATCGCATCGCCGGAAAACCGGCGGAATTCTCCTTTATTCCTCCTCTACCGGAGCCGCGGGTTCTGGCACCGGGGCGCTTTCGCTGCGGATGTCGATTTTCCATCCGGTGAGCCGGGCAGCCAAACGGGCATTCTGCCCCTTGTTGCCGATCGCCAGGGAAAGCTGGTTGTCAGGCACCACCACATGGCAGATCTTCTGCTCCTCGTCCTCTATTTCCACACTGATGACATCAGCAGGAGAAAGGGCAGCGGCAATAAACTCTGTGGGATCTTCGCTGTATTTGATGACGTCGATCTTCTCGCCGCCCAGTTCGTCGACAATCTTGGCCACCCGCACGCCTCTCTGTCCGATACAGGCGCCTACGGCGTCCACATTGGGATCTTTGGTGTGGACCGCAATTTTGGTCCGGGAGCCAGCCTCTCTGGAAATGGCCTTGACCTCCACCACGCCGTCGTAAATTTCGGGAACCTCCATCTCAAAGAGCCGTTTGACCAGCCCTGGATGGCTCCTGGAAATCATGACCCGGGGGCCTCTGTCGGAATCGGCCACTTCCACCACGTAAACCTTGATCCGGTCTCCTTCGTGAAGTTCCTCTCCCGGCACCTGCTCGGATTTGGGCAGGACCGCCTCATTTCTGCCGATTTCCAGGGTAGCAGTCCCTCTGCGCTGATCGATGCGCTGGACAATGGCGGTGACAATCTCCTGCTCCTTGTTCTGGAACTCCTGGAGCATCTGTCCCCGCTCCGCCTCTCGGATGCCCTGACGGATGACGTGCTTGGCGGTCTGGGCGGCGATACGGCCAAACTGCTTGGTCTCCAGGGGAATATTGACTACCGATCCCACCTGAGCCTTTTTATCATACTGGATTGCATTCTCCAAAAGGATTTCATTGGCGTCGTCTTCCACCTGGTCCACTACGTTTTTGACGATGGCCACATCAAAGACACCTTTGTCGGGATTGATGTCAACCAGCACATTTTCCACCCCAGCGTGGTCTCTCTTGACGGCGATAACGATGGCATTGCTGATCTTTTCCAGCAAATAATCCGCCGGTATGCCCTTTTCCCTCTCCAAAAGCGACAGGGCCTCAAAAAACTCGGTGTTCATTCTCCGCTTCCTCCCATATCAAAATCGTCATAAAGTCGTATAAATGCCGTATCCGCCTTTTTGACGGAAAAAACAGTCTCGTTCTCTAACCGCATGGTCACAGTCCCATCCTCATAGGACATCAGTTCTCCTGTGAAATCCCGCTGGCCATCCACCGGACGGATCAGTCTAACATTAATTTTATGTCCCAGGAACTGCTTAAAATGCCAATCCTTGACAAGATCCCGCTCCACGCCGGGAGAGGAAACCTCCAGATAATAACTTTGGGAGATAGGATCCGCATCGTCAAGGAGCTTGTCGATCCCCCTGCTGACCCGCTCGCAGTCGTCAATGTCAACTCCGCCCTCTTTGTCGATAAAGATGCGCAGGTACCAATAGGCCCCCTCTTTTTCAAAGCGGACATCCCACAAAGTCAGTCCCATATCCCGGATTACCGGCTCTACAATACCGGTGACAATCTGGACGGTCCCACCGCCCGAACTTCCCTTCGCCAAAAAAATCACTCCAACATAAAGCAAAGAGTGGGAAAACCCACTCTTCACCTTCACTCTATTCTTACTTTAAATAGAATACACTGAAAAACGCCTACTGTCAAGGTTTTTTCACCCTTGGAATCCCCATTTCCGCCGTTTTTTACCCCGTTTTTACCGAAACTGAGCTATTTTTGCCTATTCCTCCATTTGTTTGCCCAAAAATGCAGCCGCCGCCTGGATGAGTTTGATCTCGCTGTCCCCTACGGCCGCTGCCGGTTCGCTGGCCAAAAACATGACGGTGCCCGATACATCCCCTCCAGAGAGGATGGGGATGGCGACGCTGGCATAGCGCTCCACCCCTTCTACCGGCTGCAGCCGCTTCTGTTCCTTAGAGGTATAGATATACCCCCGTCTTTGTTCCATAATATCCTCCAGGGAGGCGGAGACACGGCGCTCGATCATCTCCTTCTTGGGGATACCGGAGACGGCAACCACGTGATCCCGATCGCTGACGATGACAGGGTGGCCGCCAATTTTATAGAGCACGTCCGCGTACTGCCCCGCAAAGGAGGCCAGCTCTCCGATAGGCGAATACTTCTTAAAGATGACCTCTCCGTCGTTGTCTGTATAAATTTCAAGGGGATCCCCTTCCCTGATCCGCATGGTTCTGCGGATTTCTTTGGGGATGACCACCCGGCCTAAATCGTCGATCCTTCTCACAATACCTGTTGCCTTCAATTTATTTTACCTCCTGAAGATTTATTTTTATGATTCTGTGGTTAGTATCCTCCATTTGGAATTTTCTATGCATCCCCAAAAAGAAATTTCCACATCGGATTACGATTTAAAAATCAGGAGAAATTCTTTCCATTGCTATCTACCTTATTATATAGTAAAATCTATGAGCGGCAGTTATCCTTAACTGCTCCCAGGGATTTTATTGCAAAACCCATTATTTTTACCTCATTTTCCATACTTTAAAAATCTTTGTGAAAAAATCGACAAAAATAATGGTGTTTTCTCCACTTTTTTCTTTTTCTACGTAGATGTAGTTTTTTTCGAAACCACTTTTCATCCGGCAGAATCTATGTTATAGTATGAATATACGAAATTCGATGCTTTTTGTTCCCTTTCATAGCTTTCGCTTGATTTCCCATGAAGTGGTTTTTCAGCTCATGCGGAAGATTTTTTTGCTTTTTATCGATATTTATTTATCGATAAAAAGCGTGCTGATTTCCAATTGGCGAACAAGGGCATCTGAAATTCGCGGAAGGAAAGGAGTGTGTCCATGGCTTCCAGCAGCATTTCCCGGCTGACGCTGCAGAGGCTTCCCACCTATCTGTCATACCTAAAAGGTCTTCCCGAAAGCAGTCCGCCCAACATTTCCGCGGCGGCAATTGCGGCAGGGCTAGGCCTAGGAGAAGTTCAAGTCCGGAAAGATCTCGCTTCGGTCAGCGACGCCGGAAAGCCACGAATCGGTTACCTGGTTTCTGATCTAATCCGGGATCTTGAGCAGTTTCTAGGGTATGGCACCTGTAACCGCACCGTCCTGGTGGGGGTGGGAAATTTAGGGCTCGCCCTTCTCTCTTACTCCGGCTTCGCGGAATACGGTCTTCATATTGTCGCAGCCTTTGATGTTAACAAAGCACTGATTGGCAATACGGTGGACCAAAAGCCGATTCTGCCGGTGGAAGATCTTCCCGCTTTTTGCCGGGAGTCTGGTATCCAAATTGGTGTGCTGACCGTGCCGGCTGCGGCCGCCCAATCCTGCTGTAATGCCCTGGTGGCTGGCGGGGTGCGGGCGATATGGAATTTTGCCCCTGTCCATTTGCAGGCCCCTCCCGGCGTACTGGTCCAGCGGGAAAACATGGCTTCCTCCCTGGCGCTGCTCTCCTACCACTTAAAAACACAGAGCGGTTATCCGGGAGAAACAAGAAGAAACGGCCGTCAGTCTGAAAAGGAAATAGGAGGAAAAAGAAATGGGTAAAAAAGTAACTATTATCGGCGCTGGTAGCGTCGGCTCGACCATCGCCTACACCATGGCAGTAAATGGCATTGCCACTGAGGTGGTCATGATCGATATCAACGAGTCGAAATCTATGGGTGAGGCTCTGGATATCCGGCAGGGCGTTCCCTTCTGCCCCCCAATTTCGATTTATGCCGGCAGCTATCCTGACGCAGTAGACTCCGATATTGTCATCCTGACATCCGGTATCGCCAGAAAGCCCGGTCAATCCCGCCTGGAACTGGCCCAGGTCAACGTTGACATTACCAAATCCATTGTGGCCGAAATCGTAAAGTATGCCCCCAATGCGGTGTATATCATCGTCAGCAACCCGGTTGATATTCTTACCTATGTATTTACCAAAGTCTCCGGTCTGCCTGAAAAACAGATCATTGGTTCCGGCACTATTCTAGATACTGCCCGTCTCCGCGCCCGTTTGGCTGAGTATTTTTCCATCAATCAGCAGAATGTTCATGCCTATGTTTTCGGTGAGCACGGCGATTCTTCCTTTGTCCCCTGGTCCGTAGGCAGTGTCTCTAATATTCCCATTGATAAGTACAGCGAATGTCTCACAGAGAAAGACGTCGTTATTCCCAAGCTGGTACATAGCGAAGTTGAAAATTACATCCGTAAGTCCGGAGCTAAGATCATCGAGCGCAAAGGCGCTACCTTCTATGCCGTGGCAGTTTCCGTATGTCATATCTGCAAATGCATCTTCAGCGGCGCTGACACCACCATGACCGTATCCAGCATGATGCATGGCGAGTACGGTATTGATGATGTATGTCTAAGCACCCTGAGCATTGTCGGAGCAGGCGGACTGGCCGGAAAATTGATGATCCCCCTGACCGATGAGGAAACCGCGCTGCTTCACAAGAGCGCCGACAACCTGAAGGCTGTCCTGAAAAATATCAACATCTAAACTTTCAGAAAGACCGGCAAACGGGCGGCCACCTGCCGCCCGCTGGCCGGTACTGTAAGTTTTGTTCTGATTTTATATAGGAAAGCGAGCGATAGAAATGGAACAGAAAAAACAGGAGTACCGGATCGAGCACGATTCCATGGGCGAAGTCAAGGTGCCTGCGGATAAATATTGGGCAGCACAGACCGAACGCAGCCATGAGAATTTCCTCATCGGCGTAGGAATCGAAACGATGCCCCGGGAGATTACCCATGCCTTTGGCATCCTGAAAAAGGCTGCCGCTCAGGCCAATCACGCCCTGAAGCCGGAGAAGATGACCGACGAAAAATTGGCGGCGATTTCCCAGGCTTGCGACGAGGTCATCAGCGGCGCTTTGAACGACCACTTCCCTCTGGTCGTCTGGCAGACCGGCAGCGGCACCCAGTCCAACATGAACGCCAACGAGGTCATTGCCAACCGCGGCAATGAAATTGCCGGCAAAAAGCTGCTGCATCCCAATGATGACATCAATATGAGCCAGTCTTCCAATGACACTTTCCCCACCGCCATGCATATTTCGGCGGTCCTTGCCATTGAAGACAAGCTCTTCCCGGCCATTGACCTGCTGGTTTCCACCTTCCGCCGTTTGGAAGAGGAAAACCGCGGCATTGTCAAAAGCGGCCGCACCCATCTCCAGGACGCCACCCCCATCCAGTTCTCCCAAGAGATCAGCGGCTGGCGCTCCTCTTTGGAAAAGGACAAAAAGATGCTGGAACTGGCCCTGCCCGAACTCAAGGAACTGGCCTTGGGCGGCACGGCTGTCGGCACCGGGCTCAATGCCCCTGCCGGATTTGACGTAAAGGTGGCAGAAGCTGTGTCCGCTCTGACCGGCAAGGACTTTATCACCGCACCTAACAAGTTCCACGCCCTCACCAGCAAGGACGAGCTGGTCTTCGCCCACGGGGCTCTGAAAGCCCTGGCGGCTGATCTGATGAAGATTGCCAACGATGTGCGCTGGCTGGCCAGCGGACCCAGGGACGGCCTCGGCGAGATTTTCATTCCGGAAAACGAGCCCGGCTCCTCCATCATGCCCGGCAAGGTCAATCCGACCCAGTGTGAAGCTGTCACCATGGTTGCTGTCCAGGTCATGGGCAATGACGTAGCTGTGGGGATGGCCGCATCTCAGGGTAACTTTGAGCTCAACGTATTCATGCCGGTGTGCATTTATAATTTCCTTCAGTCGGCCAGACTGCTGGCGGAGTGCATGGTTTCCTTTAACAACAACTGTGCTGTGGGCATTACCGCCAACCGGGAAAAGATGCATCACAACCTGCATAATTCCCTGATGCTGGTCACCGCGCTGAATCCTTACATCGGCTATGAAAACGCTGCCAAAACGGCGAAGAAAGCCTATAAGGACAACATCTCCCTCAAAGAGGCCTGTGTTGAGCTGGGCTTCCTGACGGCAGAAAAATTTGACGAGGTATTCCATCCGGAAGAGATGGCCTAACACCCTCGTCCAGTAAACTTTCACGATAAGGGAAGGGAATCGTATGATATTCAGTTATTATCCTGGCTGCACGTTGAAAAACAAGGCCCAGGATTTGGACCGGTATGCCCGCCGTTCGGCGGAAGCCCTGGGCTTTACGCTGGAGGAACTGCCGGAGTGGCAGTGCTGCGGCGGCGCCTATTCCATGGCGCAGGACGAGATTGCCAGCAAACTGGCAGCCGTTCGGGCTCTCAATACCGCCAAAGAACAGGGCCGCACCCTGGTCACCCTGTGCTCAGCGTGCCACAACGTGCTCAAACAGGCCAACCATGACATGAAGGAAAACGAAGAGTTTTCCCAAAAGGCCAACAACTATATGCAGCTGGATGAGCCCTATCAAGGGGAAGCCGAGGTGCTTCATTATCTGGAAGTGCTGCGTGATGTGGTCGGCTTTGACAAACTGGCCCAAGCGGTGAAAAATCCGCTGACCGGCAAACGGATCGGCGCCTATTATGGCTGCCTGCTGCTTCGTCCCGGCAAGGTGCTGCAGATGGATAACCCGGAAAACCCAAAGATCATGGAAGATCTTATCCGTGCTTTGGGAGGCGAGCCGGTTATCTATGCCAACCGGAATGAATGCTGCGGCGGCTATGTGACCATGGAGGACAAGGCCCTTGCCAGCAAAAAGAGCACAGCGGTGATGGAAAACGCCGCTGAGATGAAGGCCGACATGCTGATCACCGCATGTCCCCTGTGCCTATACAACCTGACCAAGAATACGCCGGAGCAAAACCGGTTGCCGGTGTTGTACTTCACCGAGCTTTTGGCGGAAGCCTTAGGCGTAAAAGACTGAGAAGGGAGCGCGAAATATGAGCAAATATGATAAAGAACAAGTTCTCCGCTCCAGCGGCGTCAACGTTTTGAAGTGTATGCGCTGCGGCAAATGTTCCGCCACCTGCCCTTCTTACGATGAGATGGAATACCATCCCCATGAGTTTGTCTATATGGTGGAAAAAGGCCAGATCGACAAGCTGATGGCTTCCCCATCCATTTACAAATGTCTTTCCTGCTACGCATGTCTGGAGCGTTGTCCCCGCGGCGTGGAACCCGCTAAGCTTGTGGAAGCGGTACGCCTGCTGGTCATCCGCCAGCAGGGGCAAAACCATTTGAAGGCCGATGATATCCCTGCGCTGCTGGACGAAGATCTGCCGCAGCAGGCCATCGTAACCGCCCTTCGCAAGTACAGCAAATAAGGAGGAAACAAAATGCAAAGAATTGGCGTGTTTGTCTGCTGGTGCGGTAGTAATATTGCCGGCACTGTAGACGTCAACGCGGTTTCAGAGGCCTTGGCTCACGAGCCCGGTGTCGTTTACTCCATCAACTACCAATATATGTGTTCGGAAGCGGGACAGAATCTGGTCAAAGATGCCATCAAGGAGCATCAGCTCACCGGTGTAGTCATCTGCTCTTGCTCCCCCCGTATGCATGAGGCGACCTTCCGGAAGGCGGCAGCCTCTGCCGGACTCAACCCCTATATGGTCGAAATCGCTAACATCCGCGAGCAGTGCTCCTGGATTCATAAAGATATGCCCACCGCAACAGAAAAAGCCATTATCCTGGGCCGTGCAGCCATTGCGAAGGTACAGCTGAACACCCCCCTCATCGCTGGGGAAAGCCCGGTTACCAAGCGTGCGCTGGTCATCGGCGGCGGTATCGCAGGCATCCAGACCGCGCTGGATATCGCCGATGCCGGCTTTGAGGTGGACATTGTAGAGAAACAGCCCACCATCGGCGGCAAGATGACCCAGCTGGATAAAACATTCCCCACCTTGGACTGTGCCGCTTGTATCCTGACCCCCAAAATGGTGGATTGCGCCCAGAACGATAACATCAACATCTACGCCTTCAGCGAGGTGGAAGAGGTCAAGGGCTTTGTGGGCAACTTCACGGTGAAGATCCGGAAGAAAGCCCGGTATGTGGACGAGACCAAGTGCACCGGCTGCGGCCTCTGCACCGAAAAATGTCCTCAGAAACGGGTTCCCAACGAGTTTAACCTGGGAATGGATAACCGCAGGGCTGTCTATATTCCCTTTGCCCAGGCCGTTCCCAAAATTGCCACCATTGACCCTGACTACTGTAACATGCTCAAAAACGGCAAGTGCGGCGTCTGCGCCAAGGTATGTACCGCTGGGGCCATCGACTATAAACAGAAAGATCAGATCGTAGAGCGGGAATACGGCGCCATCGTTGTGGCCACCGGATATAATCCCATCCAGCTGGATCAGTTTGAGGAATATGCCTACTCCCAGAGCAAGGATGTTGTCACCTCCCTGGAGTTTGAGCGTCTGACCAACGCGGCAGGTCCTACCAACGGCACCCTGCTTCGTCCCTCCGACGGCAAGCATCCTCACACCATTGTATTTGTCCAGTGTGTTGGCTCCCGTGACACATCCGGTTGCGGCAAGCCCTACTGCTCCAAAATCTGCTGCATGTACACGGCCAAGCATGCCATGCTGACCCGTGAAAAATACCCGGATACCGATGTCTATGTATTCTACATTGATGTGCGTACCCCTGGTAAGAACTTTGATGAGTTCTATCGCCGGGCGGTGGAAGAATATGGCGTCCATTACATCAAAGGTATGGTAGGAAAGGTAACGCCCCGTGCCGACGGCAAATTGTCGGTACAGGCTTCCGACCTGATCTCCAACGAACAGCTTCATATTGACGCCGATATGGTGGTGTTGGCCGCCGCTATTGAGCCCGATAAGAGCGCCCGTTCCCTGGGGACCATGCTCACAGCCAGCATGGATACCAACGACTTCTTTACCGAAGCTCATCCCAAGCTGCGTCCGGTAGAAAGCCCCACCGCTGGTATCTTCCTTTCCGGCACTTGCCAGGGTCCCAAGGATATTCCGGAGACCGTTTCCCAAGCTGGCGCGGCTGCGGCCAAGGTCATCGGACTTCTGGCCAAGAACAAGCTGACCTGCAACCCCTGTGTGGCTCATTCCGACGAATTGATGTGCAATGGCTGCTCGTCCTGCGAAAAGGTTTGCCCCTACGGCGCTATTACCTATTTGGATAAAGAGTTTGTCATGCCCGACCGGACCACGGCAATCCGCCGCGTAGCTTCGGTCAACGAGGCTGTCTGCCAGGGATGCGGCGCTTGTACCGTAGCCTGCCCGTCTGGTGCAATGGATCTGAAAGGCTTCTCGAATAGCCAAATTATGGCGGAGGTGGATGCAATATGCAACATGAAGTAAAAGAATTCAAGCCCAAAATCGTCGCATTTTGCTGCAACTGGTGTTCCTATGCAGGCGCGGACCTGGCGGGAACCAACCGCCTCAACTATCCCGCTGATGTCAAGATCATCCGGGTTCCCTGCTCCTGCCGGGTCAACCCCATGTTTATCCTTCGCGCTTTCCAGCGGGGTGCTGATGGTGTAATCCTCTGCGGTTGCCATCCCGGCGACTGCCATTACACCACCGGCAACTACTATGCCCGCCGCCGCATGACCCTGCTGTTCTCCATGCTGGACTATCTGGGCATTGAGAAAGAGCGCACCCGTGTGGAATGGGTTTCCGCTGCGGAAGGCGCCAAGTTTGCTCAGACTATGAATGAATTTGTTGCCGCCGTGACCAAACTGGGCGAGAATAAGAGATTGGAGGATCTGAGATGCAAGAAGTAATCATTGCAAAAGCCAAGGAACTGCTCCAGAACTCCACCGTCGACCGTGTGTTGGGCTGGAAAACCGGCGAGTTTGTCTATGACGTAACCCCTGCTGTCTTTGAGAGCGTAGAGGAGATCGACAACGGCTTTGTCGCCAACGATTTCTGCGGAAACAACCTTTCCAAATATCTGATCAAGGAGTCCCGCAAGCCGGGTAAGGTCCTGGTCTTTTTGAAGCCCTGTGATACATACAGCTTTAACCAGCTGATCAAGGAACACCGCATTGTGCGGGAAAATGTGTATGCAGTGGGCATTCCCTGCGACGGAAAAACCGACGGAGAAGCCCTCAAAGCCAAGGGCATCAAAGGCATTCTGGGCATCTCCTCCGAGGGCGACCAGTTTGTGGTAGATACCCTCTACGGTGAGCAAACAGTGGCCAAGAAAGACGTGCTGCCGGAGCGCTGCCTCAACTGCAAGAGCAAAAAACATGTAGCTTACGATGAGCTCATCGGAGAAGATGGTGAGGTACTGGACAGCCATCGCTTCGATATGGTAGCCAAGCTGGAGGCTATGACTCCCGACGAGCGCTTTGAGTTCTGGCGGGGCGAGCTTTCCCGCTGCATCCGCTGCAACGCCTGCCGCAATGTATGTCCCGCCTGCTCCTGTGAAAAATGCGTGTTCGACAACGACGCTTCCGGCATTGCTCAAAAGGCTGCGGCTGATAGCTTTGAAGAAAACATGTTCCACATTATCCGCGCCTTCCATGTGGCGGGCCGCTGCACCGACTGCGGAGAATGTTCCCGTGTCTGCCCTCAGAATATCCCGCTGCACCTGCTCAACCGGAAATTTATCAAGGATATTGACACCTTCTACGGCGATTACCAAGCCGGCGCCGATACCGACAGCCGTGCTCCCCTCACCAATTATACCGAGGGCGATGTAGAGCCCGGCATTGTATATGAAAGGGAGGGAAAATAAGCCATGCTGAAACTTTCCCTTGCAAAATTAGACGACCTGTTTGCCGCTATTTCTGCTGACCGGGCCCTTTACCTGCCGGTGGACGATGCAAGCGGTCAGGCCAAATATCAAAAATGGACCGAGGGCGCAAAACTGAGCCAGGCCCTCAACACCGTGCGCAGCGCCAAAGATTTCTTCTTCCCCCAGACCGAAAACTTAGTTGACTTTAAGGTCAAGGGCAAGGAAATCGAGATCATCGACCCCCGCACAGAGCATGACGATTTTGTCATCTTCGGGGTTCGCGCCTGTGACGCCCGCAGCTTTTCCATCCTGGACAAAGTCTTCCTGGCCGATCCGGTGGACACCTACTACCAGTCCCGTCGGGAACACGGTATTGTGGTCAGCATGGCCTGTACCCGTCCTGAGGAAACCTGCTTCTGCACCAGCTTTGGCATTGATCCCACCCGTCCTGAAGGGGATGTCAGCTGCTGGATGGATGAGGAGAACCTCTACCTCTCCGTTTTGACGGAAAAGGGCCAGCAATTTGTCGATCTGGCTGCCGGCCTGCTGGAAGAAGGCGGCGATGAAGCGGTAGCAAGTCAGCAGGAAGCCACTTCTGCATTGATGAAAAAACTGCCTCTGGCCAGCTTCTCTACCCAGAGCTATGGCGGCGACGTCCTTCTCAAGGTTTTCGATTCTCCCAAGTGGGCCGAGCTTTCAGAAAGCTGCCTGGGCTGCGGTACCTGTACCTTTGTTTGTCCCACCTGCCAGTGTTATGACATCCGGGACTTCAACACCGGAAACGGAATTACCCGCTTCCGCTGCTGGGATTCCTGCATGTATTCCGATTTCACCAAAATGGCCCACGGAAATCCCCGCTTGACCCAGCTGGAACGTTTCCGCCAGCGCTTTATGCATAAGCTGGTCTACTTCCCCGCCAACAATGACGGCGAGTATGGCTGCGTCGGCTGCGGCCGCTGCCTTGCCAAATGCCCGATCTCCATGAATATTGTGAAGGTCGCGAAAACACTGGAGGGAGATACCAAATGAACGCTGAAACTTTAATTCCCAAGATTGGCGTCGTGACCGATATCCGCATCGATACACCTGACGTCAAAACTTTCCGCGTTGTTGGCCTGGACGGCAAAAAGGTCTTTGACCACATGCCCGGCCAATGCGCTATGCTCTCCATCCCTGGGGTAGGCGAAGCAATGTTCTCCATCACCTCTTCCCCTACCAACACGGAATTTATGGAGTTTAGTATTAAAAAATGCGGTTGCCTGACCAATTGGCTCCACGCCATGGACGTTGGCCAACAGATTACCATCCGCGGGCCTTACGGTAACAGCTTCCCGGTAGAAACCGCCCTCAAGGGGAAGGACCTTCTCTTTATCGCCGGCGGTATCGGCTTGGCCCCCCTGCGCTCCGTTATCAACTATGTGCGCGATAACCGTGCCAATTACGGCAGCATTCAGATCGTTTACGGTTCCCGCTCTAAGGATGACCTGGTAGACTATCGGGAAATCCTGGACGAATGGATGGCCGACGAGGGCGTTGAGGTCAACCTGACCATCGACCGTCCCCAAGAAGGCTGGGATGGACATGTGGGATTTGTCCCCAACTATGTCAAGGAGCTCCAGCCGGATCTAAACAAAACGGTGCTCATGTGCGGTCCTCCGGTAATGATTAAATTTACCCTGCAGGGCCTGAAGGAGCTCGGCTTCCAGGAAACACAGGTATACACCACCATGGAGCTGCGTATGAAGTGCGGCGTTGGCAAGTGTGGTCGCTGCAACATCGGCAGCAAGTATGTGTGCAAAGACGGTCCGGTATTCCGCTTTGACCAGCTGGACGAGCTTCCCAACGAGTATTAAAAAGGAGAGTAGCGCAATGGAAACAATGGTTCATATTTTTCTCATGGGAAAACAATATGAAGTTCCCTCCAATCTGACCATTATGAAAGCGATGGAATACGCAGGCTACCAGCTGATCCGCGGATGTGGATGCCGCAACGGCTTCTGCGGCGCCTGCGCCACCATCTATCGTATTAAGGGCGACCGGGAGCTGAAAGCCTGTCTGGCCTGCCAGACCAAGGTAGAAGATAACATGTATGTCGCTACCCTGCCCTTCTTCCCCCTGGTCAAGCAGGTGTACGATATCGAAAAGGTATCTCCCACCCAGCAGATTATGATGCAGCTGTATCCTGAAATCTATGCGTGTATCGGCTGCAATGCCTGCACCAAGAGCTGCACCCAAGATCTTAACGTTATGCAGTATATCGCCTATGCTCAGCGCGGCGACTTTGAAAAATGTGCCGAGGAGTCCTTTGACTGCGTCATGTGCGGTGTCTGCTCCTCCCGCTGTCCGGCCGGAATCTCCCATCCGCAGGTAGCCATGCTGGCCCGCCGTCTCAACGGTAAATACCTGGCTCCCAAGTCGGAGCATCTGGAAAACCGGGTCCGCGAGATCAAAAACGGCGACTTCAAAGAGCTGCTGGAAGGCCTGATGCAGAAGCCGTTGGAAGAAATGCAGGAACTTTACAACCACAGAGATATCGAGAAATAAGGAGGGCCAGTTCATGTATACAAAAGAAATGCTGGAATCCATGAAAAAGGTGGAGGCCAACCGCGAGGCCAACGCTGTGCTGGAGCCCAGAAGAATGACTGCGGAAGAAAAGGACACCCTCCTGAAAACCTATCATCCCGACTACAGACAGGAAGAGTTTGATGTCCTGGCCATCGGCCCCAATAAAGGGGAAAAGGTGCCTAAGGAACTGGCTGCCCTGCTGCAGGCCAACAGCCGAATCCAGCCGGATCAAATTGATCTAAGCCATGTGGATTACGACGTGGATGTGCTGATCATCGGCGGCGGCGGCGCCGGCGCATCTGCTGCCATCGAGGCTGACAACGCCGGCGCGAAGGCGATGATTGTTACCAAGCTGCGGATTGGCGACGCCAACACCATGATGGCAGAAGGCGGCATCCAGGCGGCTGATAAGCCCAATGACAGCCCGGCTGTCCACTATCTTGACGCATTCGGCGGCGGCCATTTTGCCGCTAAACCGGAACTGCTCTATAAACTGGTCACCGAAGCACCTGAGGCTATCCAGTGGCTCAATGACCTGGGTGTGGAATTTGACAAAGCACCTGACGGCACCATGATTACCACCCACGGCGGCGGCACTTCCCGCAAGAGAATGCATGCAGCTAAGGACTATTCCGGTGCAGAAATCATGCGTACCCTCCGGGATGAAGTGCTCAACCGTGAGATCCCTGTTGTGGACTTTACCGCTGCCATCGAGCTGATCCTGGATGAAAACGGCAAAGCGGCTGGTGCTGTTCTGCTGAACATGGAAACGCAGGAGATCCTGATCGCCCGGGCAAAGACAGTGGTCATTGCCACCGGCGGCGCTGGACGCCTGCATTACCAGGGCTTCCCCACCTCCAACCACTATGGTGCAACCGCTGACGGCCTGGTACTGGCCTATCGTGCCGGAGCCAAACTGCTGTATCCGGATACCCTGCAGTATCATCCCACCGGCGCGGCCTATCCGGAGCAGATCTTCGGCGCTCTGGTTACGGAAAAGGTGCGTTCCCTGGGAGCGAAACTCATCAATGTAGACGGCGAGGTCTTTATGCATCCCCTGGAAACCCGCGATGTGTCGGCGGCCTCCATCATCCGTGAATGCTCTGACCGCGGCAAAGGTGTTGCCACACCGGAAGGTACCGGCGTATGGCTGGACACTCCTATGATCGAGCTCAAAGGCGGCGAAGGCACCATCGAAAAACGCATTCCGGCTATGATGCGTATGTTTGCAAAATACGATATTGATATCCGCAAAGAGCCTATTCTGGTTTACCCCACCCTGCACTATCAAAACGGCGGTATCGATATCTCCAGCAACGGCCAGAGCAGCATCGAAAACCTGTTTGTGGCAGGCGAGGCTGTCGGCGGTATCCATGGCCGCAACCGGCTGATGGGCAATTCCCTGCTGGACATCATTGTATTCGGCCGTAACGCAGGCCGCAACGCTTCTGCCAAAGCGAAAGAAACCACGGTAGGCGCCTTGACCCTGGCCCACGTGGACGCTTACGCCAAGGAAATGAAGGAAGCTGGTATTACCAGCGATATGGTCTCTCCGAAACTCCTGCCGGATTATCGGAGAAATAAATAATTTAACTACTGGGAGGAAGCAGTTATGCCTTCTGTTGCAGAAATTTTTGAAACGATTATGATTATCAGCTTTGGAATTTCCTGGCCTCTGTCCATTGTCCGTTCGGTCCGTTCCAAATCTACCAAGGGTAAAAGTTTGCTCTTTATGTGTTTTATCGCCTTCGGTTACGTTTGCGGCATTATCGCCAAGTGCATGACCCAGACCTACAACCTGGCATTCTGGTTCTATTTCCCCAACGTCATCCTGGTCTGCACCGATATCGGCTTGTACTTCCGCAACCGGGCCATTGAACGCCGTGAGGAAAAACACTAATTTTCTTTTAGGGGAGGCACTATCCTAATGACAGTTACAGTATGCTTAGGAAGCGCTTGTCACGTAAAAGGTTCCCATTATGTATTGGAGACGTTGCAGCGCTTGGTCAAAGAAAATCATCTGGAGGACCAGGTCCATATGGCTGGGACCTTCTGCACAGGGAATTGCCAGAAAGGTGTCTGCGTCACCATTGACGACACCCTCTTCTCCTTTTCCCCGGATACCACAGAAGAGCTTTTTAAAAAAGAAATCCTTTCCAAGTTGAAGTAACACAACGAGGAAATGCCGTCTCGCCCAGGGATGGATGGTAGAGGTAAGGCGGCAAGCGTTTTGGCCATCTATACTTTATTGTGTCATACGCCATCAGACAATCACAAAAAGCCTGGAGAAATCGTAATGATTTCTCCAGGCTTTTGTTCTATAAGAATCCTTATTCAAAGTCCCAGTTCCTCTAAGGCATAGTAGATGCCATCGTGATCGTTGTCCTTCGTAACCCGTCCGACCTTTTTCCGGATATCCTCCGGGCATTTCCCATGGCGGTGCCGTAACCGGCGGCCTCCAGCATCTCCAGGTCATTGTAGTTGTCCCCGAAAGCGATGGCCTCCCGAATGTCTACCCCCCAGAAACCGCAGAGCCAGCGGACAGCCTTGGCCTTGTTGACCCCTCCGGCCATGACCTCCAGAAGGATTTCGGAGGATTTGACAATGGAAAGCTCCGGGAAAGCCTTTTTGAGCTGCTGCTCAATCCCCAGGATCTTCCCCGGCCCGCACATGCACAGGATTTTGTGTACCATAGCGTCCTTGGGTAGGGAGTCCATGGTTCCCTCCCTGGCCTGGGCCTTTACCGCGTCCTCCTCCGTTTTTACCCGGGGGTCGTCCTTGACCTTGACAATCCAGTCATCCACCGAGTAGACACCCCAGCTTGCATCCAGCCTGTGGCCCTCTATGTAGTCTAGGACGGCTTTTGCCTGGCCATAGGTCATGGCATGCTGATGGAGAGGTTTCCGTTCCTCATCCAAAATCAGCGCCCCACTGTATGCAATAATGGGGCTGCGAAAATCATTTTCTTCCAGGATGTGATAGATACCAGATGGGCTCCTTGCCGAAACAATGACGAAGGGGATCTTCCGCTCTTTCAGCCTCCCGATGGCCTTTCGGGTCAGCTGGGTCAGTTCGTTCTCCGTATTCAGCAAAGTCCCATCCACATCAGAAAAAACAACCTTGTATTGGGCCACTAAGTTCCCGCCTTTCCGGTTTTTAATTGACGGGGATTCCGTCACCTCTAGAATACCACACCTGCCCGCAAAATAACATTGGCAAAAGAAGAAAATTCTCCGGTGCGGATGGCAAATTTCACATTCTGGCTCATGGCCTTTAGTTCCTCGTGAGGCATGGTGTCATAGGAAAGTCCCGAAAGGGTATTTTGCAGCAGGGACCAGATAGCGGGATTTGCCCCCTGGGTTTCCTCGGCGACAAAGTAATGCTCAGCGCACATTTCTTCCATGACCGCTTCAAACACCTGGGCAAAGGTGGGGACCCCCTTGGTCACCGCCAAATCCACAATGGGCACCCCCTTGGGGATGGGCATCCCGGCGTCGCCGATCATCACCAGGTCCTTGTGGCCCAGCGCCGCAATCATACCAGACAGCTGGCTGTTGAGTATACCTGTTTTTTTCATCTGTATGACCCCTCTCTTTTCTGACAGTAATACATGGGGGCCGCAGACAGCGGCCCCGCTTTATTCAAGCTATTTGGTCTTTCTTTTCCAGCGGGCGGTTATTTCGTCAGGACGACAGAAAGGGCTTTGTCCCAGCCGGCCCGCTTTTTCGCCCGGGTGGCGGCATCCATTTGCGGCAGGTAATCCTGCCGGGTCATCCGCTCAAAGACCTCCTTGGTGTAGACGCCCAAAGCGAGGCCGGCGGTATAAGCCGCGCCCACGCCGGAAAGTTCCTCTACACTGGCCACCCGCACCGGGATGCCTAAAATGTCGCTTTGAAACTGCATGAGATAATGATCCCGGGAAGCGCCGCCATCCACCCGAAGGGAATCAATCGAGATGCCGGACTCTCGGCTCATGATACCGATAATATCCGCAATCTGATAGACAATGCAGTCCTCGGCAGCCCGGACAATCTCGTTTTTTCCGGTAGTCCGGGTCATGCCATAGATCACCGCTTTGGCGTCCGAGTCCCAATAGGGAGCGCCTAGGCCGGTGAAGGCGGGAACCAGATAGGTTTCATCCTCCTCGTTGGCGGCCATGGCGGTTTTCGACGCCTCCTTGGGGGAGGAAAGGAGCCCTAGGTCCTCCACAATCCACTTCATCACAGCACCGGTATAGTTGATATTTCCTTCCAACACATATTCCACCCGGCCGTCCATCCCCCAGGCGATGGAGGTCACCACCCCGCTGGCGCTGAGCATAGGCGTCTCGCCGATGTTCATCATCACCGAGGATCCTGTGCCGTAGGTTGTCTTAATCATGCCCTTTTGCAGGCAGCCCTGGCCAAACAGGGCCCCATGGGAATCCCCGATGACCCCGTGGATGGGGATGGGATGGGGCAGGAAGCCCTCAAAATCCGTCTCTCCATAATTTGCGTTGGTGTCGCAGACCTGGGCAAGACATGCCGTGTCAATGCCAAAGAGGGAGCAAATATGCTCATCCCAGGTGAGGTCAAAGATGTTAAACATCTGGGTGCGGGAGGCGTTGGAATAATCGGTTTTAAAGGATTTCCCGCCGGTGAGCCGAAAAACCTCCCAGCTATCCATGGTGCCCATACACAGCTCCCCTGCCTGGGCTTTTTCCTTGACACCGGGGACATTCTGCAGAATCCAAGCCAGCTTTGCCGCTGAAAAATAGGGGGAAAGATTGAGCCCTGTGGCCTTTCTGATCTCCTCGGCACGGCCTGCTTTCTCAATCTCTTTGCAGATGGCCTCTCCCCGGGCGCACTGCCAAACAATGGCGTTGTAAACTGGTTTTCCCGTGCCGCGGTCCCAGGCCATAGCGGTTTCCCGCTGATTGCTGATGCCGACCCCTACAATAAGGCTTTTATCAATCCCCGCCTTTTCTACCACTGCCTTCACCGCCTCCACGGTGTTGCGGTAGATTTCTTCGGGATCGTGTTCCACCCAGCCCTTTTCATCAATGATCTGGCGGTGGCTTTTATCGCTGCGGCAGATCAGGTCCCCCTTGTTGTCAAAGAGCAGCGCCTTGGTCCCAGCCGTGCTCTGGTCAATAGAAAGGATATACTTTTCCTGCATCGCGTCATCCTTCTTTCTGTCTCTATTGGGTCTTTCACCCTCAAATGGCGGCTATTTCTCCATCAGCTTCCGCGCTGTTTTGGCAATTCCTTCTTTGTCCAGGCCATAGTAGCCGAAAACCTCCGCTGAGTTTCCTGCAATAGCCGGCTCGTCAGGCAGCGCCATATTGATAACCTTTTTGGGGCAGTGTTCCGATACGATCTGGCAGACCATAGAGCCCAGTCCTCCGAAAATGCTGTGCTCCTCCACCGTAATGATGGCCTGGGTCTCCTCTGCCGCCTGGATTACCGCCTCTTTATCGATGGGTTTTACGCTGTACATATCCAGTACCCGGCAGCTGATGCCCTCTGCCTCCAGCATTTTTGCCGCGTCCAGGGAAGGCTTCACCATTTCACCGGTGGCGATGATCGCGATGTCATTGCCCTCATGGACACAGGTGGCTTTATCCATAACAAAGGGGACGTTGCCCTCTTCGTAGACATCCTCTACCGCGTTTCTTCCCACCCGGATATAGGCAGGCTTATTGTCTTTGAGCAGCTCCTTGATGAGAATCTCGGTTCGCAGCCGGTCGCTGGGCAGGTAGACCCGCATATTAGGCACCGCCGCCAAGGCCGCGATATCTTGGGCGGAGTGATGGGTCATGCCGAGAGAGCCGTAGCTGATACCGCCGCTGATACCGATGAGCTTGACATTGGTATTGGAATAGGCCACATCCACCTTGCACTGCTCAAAGCTACGGGTGGAAAGGAAGCAGGCCGGGGAGGCCGCAAAGGCTTTCTTTCCGCAGGAGGCCAGGCCTGCCGCCATCGAGACCAGATTCTGCTCAGCAATGCCGGCCTCCACAAACTGGTCGGGGTGGGCATTGGCAAAGTTTGTCAGGGAGGCGGAACCTCTGGAATCACTGCAAAGGACCACAATATCCTTATCTGTGTTGGCCGCTTCCACCAACACGTCACAAATCACCTGTTTGTTTGCAATCTTGCTCATAGCGCCTGTGCCCTCCTTGCCTGTAACTCTTTCTTCGCCGCCGCATATTCCTCCGCGTTCGGCACCTTATGATGCCAGGGTGCTTTGTTTTCCATAAAGGAGACACCATAGCCTTTGGTGGTCTCCGCAATGATGACGGTGGGTTTTCCCTTGGTCGCCTTGGCTTCGGTTAGGGCTTTATCCAGGGAGTCGATGTCGTTGCCATCACAGACAATGGCGTGCCATCCGAAGGATTCCCACCGGGTTTTCTGGTCGTCCTGGGTCATGACATCCTCCGTACATCCCGAAATTTGCAGACGGTTGCGGTCCACAATGGCCGTCAGGTTATCCAGCTTGTAGTGGCCGCCAGCCATGGCGCCTTCCCAGACGGAGCCTTCCGCCAGCTCGCCGTCTCCCATGACGGTGTAGACCCGGTAGTCCCGTTTGTCCATCTTGGCGGCCAGGGCCATTCCTACACAAACCGGCAGCCCGTGGCCCAGAGAGCCGGAGCACATCTCAATGCCGTTAATCTTGTTGTTGGGGTGACCGATATATTTGGTTTTGAATTGAGATACCGTTTCTAGGTCGGAGTAAGGGAAGAATCCCCGCTCGGCGAGAACACAGTAGAGCGCCTCCACCGAGTGGCCCTTGGAAAGGACAAAACGATCCCGATCTGGGTCGTTTACCTTCTCCGGCCCTACATTCATGTGCTTAAAATAAAGGGCTACCAGGATGTCGGTGACGCTCATGTCTCCTCCGATGTGTCCCGCTTTTGCCCGATAGATCACGTCCAGCACATGCTCCCTGATCTCAAAGGACTTAGCTTTTAAATTTTCCATCTCCATTGCTCCTTTTTCTCGGAGGTTTTTGCAGCCTCCGGCATTGTCTTGTGGAAAAACATCTATTTTTGCAGGGGCGCCTTAACGCTCTCCCGCTCAATATACTCGGTTCCAATCTGGATTTTGTTCACAATCTTGCTCTGGGACTTAATTTTATCCAGCAGCCGTTTTACCGCCATCTGTCCCATCTCCTGTTTAAAGACCCGGATGGTGGATAAGGGGGGCGACGATATTTCACAGAAGGGCAGGTCGTCAAAACCGATGATGGAAATATCCTCTGGAATACGGCAGCCTGCTTCTTTCAGCGCTTTCATTGCTCCCAGCGCAATGATGTCGTTGTCCGCAAAATAAGCGGTGGGAAGCTGAGGATTCCTTTCCAAAAATCGGGCCATATCCTTATAAGCGCCCTCCATGGTGGGGGTGAGTTCCACGGTAAAGGCTGGGTTAACTGCAATTTCCGCTTCTTCATGGGCCCGGCGGTATCCAGCCTCCCGATAGCGGAAGTTCTGAATCCGCATGCTGGATTTTAGATACCCGATCTCCCGGTGTCCCATTTTGATCAGGTGGCCCACAGCATTGCTCACCGAATCAGTGTTATTGATCAGGACCGTGTCAAATTCCATCTGCTCAAAGCTGGCGTCCAGAACCACCAACGACGCCACCGCCCGATGAAAGACCTTTACATCCTCTTCCCCCATTTCAGTGGCCAGCAGCAGGATGCCGGAGTTTGGGTCAGAAAGAATCTGTTCCAGATGGCTTTCAAAGTCTTCACTGTGTTCATTCAGGTTACAGATCACAGTGTCATAACCCGATGCCCGGCACTCCTCGTTGACCCCTTCGGTCAGGGAGGAAAAGAAAGGGGTATCCGACAGAACCCAGCCGTGTTTTTTATAGACCACCAGCTTGATACTGGTCATCCGATTTTCACTGAGATAGCCGGATTCCCGGGCCAGTTTCATAATCAGTTCCGCCGTGTCCTTGTTCACGCCCTTTTTTCCATTGAGCACATTGGATACTGTGGCGGGAGAAAAGCCGGACATTTCACTGAGTTGTTTAATACTGATTTTCATCCTGCCTCCTCCTTTCATCTGTAGTATAAAACTTTTATATAAATATTTCAATAGATATTTTACCAATAATCTTATATTTTATGAAATATCATCTTGTATAATTTGCTATTCTTTGTGTTTTCTCCCCAATTTTATGGTTTTTGAGTATAAAATCAAAAAGAGCATCTAAATTTTTATATAAAAATTCAGATGCTCTGTTCATTCAGATCGTTTCTCAGCCTATATTAGTCCAGAGAAATAATTTCATATTCTCGGCTGCCCAGGTCATGCTGTGCCGCAGCTTCTACTGTGTGGATACCATGGCGGGAATCCATGCGTTCAATCAGCGCCGCTTTACCCGGATCATCAGAATGAATGACCGCGTCATAGCACGCCTGATCTACCGCCACTGGATCGATGGAAGCAAAAATTCCAAGATCCGCCATCTCCGGCTCTGCTGGATTGGAGTCACAGTCGCAGTCCACACTCAGGCGGTTGGCTACATTGATATACAGCATATTTTCCGCGCCCTTGTAGTCAATCACTGCCTTGCAAGCATCAGCCATGGACTCCAGGAAGTGATCCTGGGGCGGAAGGTTGTCAAATAAAACCGCCGCATCTGTGGTCACCCCAGCTGTATGGATATAGGTTTTTCCTCGGGTGGAGCCGATACCGATGCTGATATTTTTCAGCGCCCCGCCAAATCCGCCCATCGCATGCCCCTTAAAGTGGGACAAAACCAGGATAGAATCATAGTTTGCCAGATGTTCTCCTACAATGTCTTTGTCCAGGTGAAATCCGTTTTTCACAGGGATATCGATCTCCCCAAACTCATCCAGAATATCGCAGGGAGCCATAGCTTTAAACCCATGCTCTTCAATGGCCTTCCAATGCTCTTTAGGATCCATCCGCCGGCCGTTGTATGCGGTGCAGCATTCAATAATTGTGCCATCCAGCAGATGCACCAGCTCTCCAATCAGCTCCGGATGAAGGTAGTTGTGCCCACCGGGCTCACCGGTGGAAATTTTTACCCCAACTTTACCGTGTAATTGGGTGCCCAACGCCTCGTAGATCCGGATCAGGCTTTTTGCAGTAATTTCTTTGGTGAAAAATACTTTTGCTTTTTCCATTTTGCAGACCTCCTTGACGATTTACGGGAAAACGGATGTTGTCGCGGATCAAAAGGCGTTTTCCCTCTTTTCATCCTTATTTTTCCGCCGGACAGCCTCGCAGGCTGCCAGTGTCCACCCGGCTATTCCGCCGGGAAGGTTCCGGTGGGGCTAAAGAGAAGATAGTCCTCCAGCTCCTGTTCTGTCAGTGCCCGCAGCTGTTCGGAGATATCCTCCCTGGTGTAGGTTTTGTTCTGGTCCTCGGATAATCCATCAGCTGTGTAACATTGGACAAACATGGTTAGGTTTGTCCCCTCCGGCACAATTGTCTTGATTTGAGCTGCCGCCATTGTCAAAGCCTGGTAGGGGGATCGGGCCGGAGAAGCGAGGGTTTCCTCCCCTATTGTCAAGGTGGAGCCAAAAGAGGCCGGCATGGCGTTGACCAGAAGGTTTTCCGCTCCCAGCGTTGCCGGGTTGACCCCGCCATAGGCGGTTTGATCGGTGGCAAACAGGGATGCGCCGGTGACATACAGTCCCACCTCTATACCAGAAGGCTCCAGGGCGGCAGTCAACGTGGCAAGATAGTTTTTCAAGCAAGCGTCCCGGGTGACGGTATCCGCCGTCTCCCCATAGGTTGCATACTCCGAGCCCACCATGGTGGGGAAGTAATATCCATCCAGTACAATCTCTTTGATCCCCATCCCCGCAAGTTCAAGAGAGATGTCGGTAATGTATTTCTGGGCGCTCTCAGAGTAGGGGTTCATCCAGTTTTGTCCCCCATTCTCCCTTGTATCGGTGAGCCACAGGGTTTCGGTTCCGTTATATTTGACAGCCATGTCCGTATAGGTCCGCGGGGCGATGGGGTCGACCCAGGTATGGATGCGGGCTACCGGCGTCATATTGTAGCTTTCCAGGGCTGCCAACACGGTGGGCAAATCCACCGCGCTGGAGGAAATCGCCCCTGCGCCCACTGCTTCTGCCACCGTGGATTGGTATAACAGATAACCATTGGCATCCTTCAAATCCATCATCACCCCATTGGCTCCCATATCCACTGCCGACTGGAGGAAAGCATCTAGCTGGGTGGCGTCAGCCATGATCGCATGGGGCAGATAAACCAAATGCTGCGCCGAAGTCTCCTCGGGCACAGGTTCCTGAGACTCACTTTCTGAATCACTGGTCACCGGTGCGGAGGGAGTGCTACTGGATTCTGTGGGCAGGGAAGAAGAAATATTGCCGGTAACCAAATTATACACCGGCTGATACAGGCTCCAGCCCAAAAATGCCAGAACGCAGCATCCTACCACTGTCAGTACAATGGACAGCGGCGAAGGACGCCTACCCCGCCCTCGGTACATTCTGGTATTGCGCTTGATTTTATAAGGCTTTGACATAGCAAAAATCCTCCCTTACTGCTACACAGATGTCGAAGTAAACCAAATCAGCTTGGAAGCTGATGGCCGATCAAGCCATAAAAGGCCAGGGAAAGGATACCGATATACAAAAGGGTGGCAGGCAGTCCCCGGAAGGAGCGGGGCAGTCTGGAAAGTTCCAACCTCTTTTGTCCCTCACAGATCAGCAGAGCCGCAACGGTAAAACCAATTCCCGTGCCGAGGCCAAATCCAATGGTCTGGGCAAGGTTGAAGTTTTGATGGAGCGCTACCAATATGGCGCCCAAAAGAGCGGAATTAAAGGTAGCCATAGGCAGCATCTTCCCAATACGGTTCTGGACCTTTGGGAAAAAGCGCCCTATGGTGAGGTATATGATGGCATAGACAATGCCAATGCACAGTACAAAGACCAGCGGCTCTAAATATAGATAATATGGGGTCATCTGCAGCAGGATATTCGCCGGATAGCACAGCAGCGATGAAAAAAATGTGATGACCGTGAGTACCGCTCCAAAAAGCATGGTGCTCCGGGAGGAACGCATCTCCATCAAGGCGCGGCTGGCGCCTAATGCCCGGGTAAAAACGGTGTTCTCCGCGAAGATGGCGGTCAGCGCCAGGAGGAAAAACTGAACAACGGCCTCCATTTATTTCACCTCCCCTGATGAATCAGACCGGTGATAGATCCTCTTGTTAAGCAGACGATTGAGAAACTGGGCGAAAGCCGCCAAAAATGCCACCAGGATAAACCCGGCAAAAGGCAGCAATACAGCTGGTGTCCTCTGACTCAGATTTAAGGACACACCCCAGATACTGCCGGCGCCGATGATCTCCCGGATGGTGGACACCACACATAGCACCACACCAAAGCCAACGGTATAGCAGCTTCCGTCAATGAGGGCACGGACAGGCTTATTCTTCCGTGCAAACCGCTCAGCCCGGGAAAGCAGTACCGAATTGATGACCAGGATCGGCAGATAAATTCCCATCAGGTCAACGCCCAAAGGATGAACCAGGCGCACCAAGGCAAGAGCGGGAATAAAAAATACCGATGCAATCAGTGCATATGCCACCGAACGCAGCCACCGGGGCACGCTGTTTTTGATAAAAGAAGCCGCCACCAGGGTGGGAACGGTCACAACGAAAAAGGCCAGGGTCATTGCAACAGCATTTTTCAGGGAGGTTGTGACCATAATAGCCGGAGCTAGGGCGAAACCACAGATCAGCACCGGATTGCGATAGGTCATCCCCTCAAACAGCCGCATTTTTTCTCTGCTTTTCTTCAGATGACTACGAATCGCCATGCAGCCGCCTCCTCCCATATGCAACCAACCGTCCCATTTCCCGATCCAATACATTAGACAGGGCGTTCATAATGAGCACGGCAAACACCAGTCCCTGTTCAAAGCCTCCATAATAGCGGAAGAACATAGTGACCACGCCTGACAAAATGCTATAGGCCCATCGGCCAGGCACCGTTTTAGGCCCGGTCACCGGTTCAGTGACTACAAAGACGGCGCCAAACAAAAGGGTACCGGAAAAGAGCTCATAGATTACAGAGTATCGAGGGCTTCCTCCAATCCGCGGGAAGAGGAGCGCGCAAGCGGCACAGGCCGCTACAAAGCCCAGAGGAATCCTCCAGTCGATGTTCTTGCGATAGAGGAGGAAGAGCAGGCAGGTCAAGATTACCACGATGTTGGTAGCGCCCATGGGCCCCGGATAGTTGCCGAGGAGCATCTGCACCGGGTCATGGGCGGGCAGTCCTCCCAGCTTGAGGGTGAAAGCCGTGCTTTCTACCAATGGAGCAGACACACTGCCTACCAGTTCCAGCTGGGAGAAGGGGGTGGGATAGGTAAATACACTCTGTGGGAAGCTGATGGCCACAAAGGCAAACCCGCCAGCTGCCGGGTTAAAGGGATTGTTTCCCAGGCCTCCAAAGGGGTGCTTAAGCACCAGGATGGCAAACAGACAGGCCAGCACAACGATAAAGTAGGGCACCGACGCCGGCATCATCAAAACCACAATCAGCCCTGTCACAATAGAAGACAGGTCCTTGGGGTTGGGCATCTTGCCCCGGATGGCATAGCCGAGCATATCTGCGGCATAGCTCACCGCCGCCGCTGTCACCATCAGCAGCGCCGCCCGCAGTCCATAATAGTAAAAGGCCATGACGCACAGCGGCAGCAGGGCGATGATCATGTCCCCCATGATCACAGCAGTAGTATCCCTGGACTTGAGCTGTGCTGTCAGCCGTATTTTCTGTTTCACACGCTTTCCTCCCCTTTTTGAGGCAGGTCCTCACCGAGCACTGTCTGGATATAAGACGCAACATCTATATTCGATGGGCATATATATGAACAAAGACCGCATTTGGTACAACGCTCCAGACCGAGCTGCTGATACCTCTGGTTTTTTCCCGTAATGTAGCGGTAGGCAAGATAAGGATTTATTCCCGCTGGGCAGGCTTTCACACACCGGCCGCAGCCAATACACTCGTAGTGGGTGCGTCTGCCGTCCTTAGCATCCGCGATCAGGCAATTCATCCCAAAAGATACCGGCGTCTGGGTATCGGTCAGCCGGTATCCCGCCATAGTACCCCGGGTAATGAGCCTGTGTGGTTCTCTGGCCAGTCCGCAAAAGCGCAAAACCTCCCCGACCGGAGTTCCCAAAGCCACCTCCACATTGCCAGGATTGGCGATGGCATCCCCGGCCACAGTGAGGAACAGGGAACTGTGGGGCTTTTCATAGACCACAGCCCGGTAGAGATGGATCAGGGTATTGGAGGAGATGGAAACCACCCGCATGCCAGGATATTTCTTCCCGATCTCCTGTTCCAGCCTGGGGCGGGCCGGATAACGGCCTTTCATCCTGACCACCGGAATCTTTTCCAACTCTTTGGGAATGCGCTGGTCACTGCTCCCGATTTCTCCATAGATGGCAAAGCAGATTTCCGCCGCACCCAGAGCCTTTTGGGCCAGCCGCAGGCCGCCTGCTGCCTCTGCTGTCAGCTTAAACAAGGGGCCCATATGGTTGGAAATCATGGGCTGGTCATCGATAGCGTTGCCGACCACCACCAGCTTCCGTTTATCCTGGGCTTGCTCCAGCTTTCGGTAAAGGAACTCCCCGTCGAGATCGTCGACGACGGAGCATTTTTTTGCATAGGCGATGATCCGTTCCGGCTCCACCGTTTCCTCGTCATTCTTTTTCATAATCTGGCGCTGGGTCGGGGTAACCGTGTTGCGCAGCACCGCATAGGTGTGCTCTTTATCAAAAGAAGGGGTTAGGATATCCTCTACCTCTGCGTCGATGGGGGAAAAAACCGCCTGGTTCCCTACGGTAAACGCCGGCTCATCAATCCGCACCTGGTCACCGCGCTGGAACACGGCCCTTTGGGGCAGCCGCAAATATACCATCTTGGGAAACACATAATGTGCAATGGGTCGGGATAAGGCTGGTTCCTTGGCCTGATCCAAAAAAACTCCCTTTTTCCTAAATTCCATGAAATTATCTGCACCTCTTTTGTCCCCGCCTTGCGGCAGGGTGAATCAGTGGGTGTTGCACCCGCCCGGGGCAGGTGCCGGCCGCTTCACGGCCTTTCCTCTGTATCCTGGCCCATCCCCTGAAAGCGGGCCTTCTGTCTCATCTATGTCGCCATAGACGCGGTTTCCTTCTGGAATCCGCCGGAGGTTTTCTCACATGAATATACAACTCATCAGCAAAAACAAGCTCAAAGTCACCCTTAGCTGCGAGGATCTCAAAGGTCTGGGCATCTCCTACGATTCCCTGGACTATAGCGATCCCCACACCAAGGAGGTTCTCCTTCATATCCTAGGCAAAGCTAAGTCCCAGGCAGGCTTCTCACCGGGACGGCAGAAGCTCTTCATCCAGGTCTATCCCAGCAGCCAGAACGGCTGCGTCATCTATTTTACCCCGCTCTTTGACAAAAGCCCTACCATCCGGCGCTATCGGGTCAAACACACCATTGGCGAACCCGCGATCTATCGCTTTTCCCAGGTGGATACCGTTATCGATGCCTCCGTCAAGCTATTCCGGCAGATGGGGCACCGGGTCTACAAAAGCTCCCTGTACCGCCTGGGCCAAAGCTACTATCTAGCCATCTATCCCCTGGATGGCCCAAGGGGAAAAACCGCTGGTTTTCTCAGCGAATACGCGCCCTTGGCCGGGCGGGGCAGCTTGTTTGTTTCCTATTTGGAGGAACACGGCCGGGTCATTGTGGAAAACAGGGCCATTGACATCCTGTCTTATTACTTGTCATAAGCAGCTTCCGCGGCCCGGCGGAGGTTGGCAACTCCCGCTTTATAATCCGCCTGCTTAAACAGAGAGGAGCCTGCCACCAATACGTTGGCTCCCGCCTTGGCCACCAGGGCCGCCGTATCGTCGGCGATGCCGCCGTCCACCTGGATATCCAGTTCTGTTTTCCCTATCGCGTTCGCCATATCCCGCACCTGCCGGATCTTGGGAAGCATGTCCGCCATAAACTTCTGGCCGCCGAATCCCGGTTCTACCGTCATCACCAGCACCATGTCCACCAAGGGCAGGAGCTGCTCCAGGACGGAGGCCGGGGTTTTTGGCTTAATGGAGATTCCTACCTCTTTGCCAGCTCCGCGGATGGCGTCAATCACCTGCTTTGGATCGTCATCAGACTCAAAGTGGAAGGTAATCCGGTCGCTGCCCGCCTTGACAAAGTCAGGCAGATATTGCAGGGGATTGGTAATCATTAGATGCACATCAAACATCATGGGCAGCTTGGGCCGCAGGGCAGCCACCACCGGCGCCCCAATGGAAATATTGGGGACAAAATGGCCATCCATCACATCCACATGGAGCATGTCAGCCCCTGCTGCCTCCATGGCTTTGGATTCCCGCTCCAAATTAGCGAAGTCACAGGCTAAAATCGACGGCGATATTTTAATCATATCCATACCCCTTTTCCCGCCGGTAACCCGGCGGTTTTTCTATGGTGTATCCGCCGATCTCAGGCATTGGATACCCCAGATGGCGATAAAACTCCATGATACTATCATCTTATTTATTCTAAACCAAGGGCCCCGCAAACGTCAACCTTTCCCCCGAGAAAAAGCTCCCTGGTTTCAATAAATTCATATTTGTGTTATACTATATTTACAGAAAAAGTGGATTTATGAATCCCGGGACAGGCCCTGCCTATGCACACACATTTATTTGATGAAAGGAGTTCCCTTTATGGAAAAAAAGCCTATCGCCTCCATGGACGCCTCTCCCTCCCTGCTGGGGTTTGGCTGCATGCGCTTCCCTAAGCTGGAAAACGGGAAGATCAACCGGCCCGAAGCGGAGAAAATGTTGGATTATGCCTATGCCCATGGGGTCAACTACTACGATACCGCCTATATGTACCACGACGGGGAGTCTGAACAGTTTATCGGTGACTATCTGATGCAGAAATATCCCCGGGACAGCTTCTATCTGGCCAGCAAACTGCCCATCTGGTTCTGCAAGACCCCGGATGACATGGAACGCATCTTCAACGAACAATTGGCCCGATGTCACACAGACCACTTTGATTTTTATCTGCTTCACAGCGTGGACCAGGAAAAATGGGCTCAGATTGAGGAGTTTCACGCCTATGATTTTGTCCAGAAAAAGAGAGAAGAAGGCAAGATCAAATACATCGGCTTTTCCTACCACGATGATCCCAAATACTTAACCGCTATGGTGGAGGCCCATCCCTGGGATTTTGTCCAGCTTCAGGTCAACTACCTGGACTGGGAGATGCAGCGGGCAAAGGACAGCTATCAGATCCTGGTGGACCATCATATCCCCTGTTGGGTTATGGAGCCTGTCCGGGGCGGTTATCTGGCCACCCTGCCTGATGTGGCGGAGGACGTCTTCAAAAAATATGAGCCTACAGCATCTGCGGCATCCTGGGCGGTCAAATGGGTGGCCTCCCTGGAAAATGTAAAGGTTGTCCTCTCCGGCATGTCCAGTATGGAGCAGGTGGTGGACAATGTGGCGCAGTTTGAGCCCTTCGTCCCCATGACAGATCAGCAGTACAAGGTTATTGACGAGGTGGTGGAAGCCATCCACAGTGTCAAAACCGTTCCCTGCACCGGCTGCCGGTACTGCATGCCCTGTCCCGCCGGGGTGGATATCCCCGAGGTATTTAAAATCTATAACACCCTACAACAGCGCAAGCGTTCCTCCCCCACCAAACTGATCTACACCAAATTCCTGCCGGAGGAAAAACACGCCAAAAACTGCGTGCGGTGCGGGCAGTGTATGGAGCATTGTCCTCAGCACATTCAAATTCCTGATCGTCTGGAAGAGGCGGAAAATGCCATCAACGCCCTTCCCTAACCTTGCAAAAAAAGCAGCCCTGCTGGGCTGCTTTTTATTTCACTTTATCATAAGAAACACCGTTTCCTAGAAAAGAGATCCCGCGGGAAGGACGTTTGCCGGCAAGGCGCCGCAGGAAACAGTCTCTCTTTTTAGGGCGGTGTTTCATCCTATTCCTCAGCAGCCGGACACCCTAGGGCGTCCGGCGCTCCTTATGGTAAAAGCCAAGCCGGGTACCCAGCCCGGCTGAAAAGTGCCCTCAGGAACTGGGCATCTGACATTTCGCGGCAATTGGGCAGTAGACACGGACAGGATATAAAATGCAGCAAAGCCTGTGGAACCCGCTTTCTGATTCCGCCGCCCTTTACTACGCCGCCACCTCAAATGCCAATATCATCTTATGCGTCCGACTGGTTTCTGCCCCTGCATGGCCTTCTTCTTCCTTTTTCGAATCCTTCTTTTTGCAGGGCAAAATCTCTCAAGGGCCTGAAAGCCAAACAAAAAAGGCGCGAAACTTTTCTAAGAAAAAAGTTTCGCGCCTTTGCTTTCCGGCTTTCATAGGCGCCGGTCAAATAAGCTGAACTACCATAACCACCAGCGGCAGCGTTACAATGGATAGGATGGTGGTCACCGCCACCAACTGACCGCCATACGCCGCGTCCTGATTGTATTGCTTGGACATAATACTGGCCATGGCCGCCGTAGGACAGGAAGCGGTAATCAGGTTGATGATTACTACCATCTCTGCTCCCTCAAACCAATGCATGACCCCTGCCAGTTTGTAGATAAGGATGAGTAGTAGAGGGATGAAAAGCAGCCGTACCGCACAGACCCCATACATCCCCTTGTTGCGGAACATCCCCTTCAGCTTTGTTCCAGCGATGAACGCCCCACAAGCCATCATTCCCAAAGGCGTATTCATAGAGGCCACATATTTGATGGCGGGGCCAATGGGATTGGGCAGATGAATTTGGAAACAGAACAGCAAAACGCCCACGATCACGCTCCAGATACCGGGATGCAGCAGGATCGAACGCACCTTGGGCCGATGGCCTTCCCCCTGAAGCTCCATGGCGCCTAGGGAAAAGGCAAAAAGGTTAAAGGTTGCCAAATAGGCCGTTGCAAAAATGACCCCCTCATCACCCATGGTAGCCTGCACCAAAGGCAGCCCCATAAATCCGGCGTTGGAATAAACCGCTGCAAATCGCTCCACCCGATATCGTGGGTCCTCCCTTTTCCGGAAAAGCAACTTGGCCACTACAATGGCCAGGATATGGCTGAAGATCGCCAGGCCAAAAGCAAGAATAATCCCCTTGATGATCCCTGTATCCATGTCCACCTGGTAAACATCGATGGCCAAACAGGGAACCACAATGTAGATCAGTAGATCGGATAGCTGCTTGGAACCCTTCTCACTGATAATATTCCTTTTGACACAAAAAAAGCCCACTCCAATGAGTAGGAACATAACGAGTACCTGCTGCATGAGCACCCATGAAAGCTTCAATGTCTTTCCCCCATCCTTTGTATTGCTATATTGCTTTTTTATTTTACAACAACCGAGCTTCAGGGACAACCCAAACCGAAAAAAGTAGCATTTTCCCTAAAAACCTTTCTCCTCTCGCCCTTTTTCTTGCCCCGAGCGATTAAAAAACCTCGCATCCGCAGATGCGAGGTTTTCCGTTTAAGACTTTTCTCCGCTTTGGGCTGTAGGCACCAAATCAGGCAATGCGTTTTCCACATCCTCCTGCAGCTCTACATTAACTTCAAACGTCTTTTGAGAGCCGGTGCTGGTCTTCCGATAGATAGTCATCCGAATGGTCTGACCAGGTGTCAGCCCCTCCAGTGCCGTGGCCACGTCAGAGTTTGAGTATATTTCCTGTTCGTTAATTTTGGTGATGATATCTCCTACCATCAGATTCTTTGCCGCCGCATCGCTGTCAGCTTCGATGGAAATGATGCGGACTCCCTGAGGGACATCGTTGAGCTTTGACAGCGCCTCGGTCACCGGCTGTACCGTAATACCAATCTTCACCCGTCCGGTTACCCGGCCGTTTTCCTTCAGTTCGTCGATGATAGGCTTTGCTTCATTAATAGGGATGGCAAAACCGATCCCTTCATAGTCCACATTGCTGACTTTGGCGGAGTTAATCCCAATGACCTGGCCAAAACGGTTGATGAGGGCGCCTCCGGAATTCCCCGGATTGATGGCCGCATCGGTCTGGATATAGGTGATGGCATTGCCAGTGCCGTCAGAGCTTTTCACCACCCGGTTGAGTCCCGAAATAATGCCTTCGGTGGTGCTGCCTCCAAACTCAATGCCGCCGGGGTAACCGATGGCCACCGCCTTTTCCCCTACCTCAAGTTGGTCAGAGTTGCCGAATTCCGCATAGGACAGATTCTCCGCTTCAATCTTCAGCACCGCTAGATCAGTCTTGGTGTCAATTCCCACCAACTGGGCTACGTAGTCCTCGCCGTTAGCCAAAACCACACCAATTTCATCCGCATCACTGACCACATGGGCATTGGTGACAATATAACCGTTAGCGCTCATAATAATACCAGAACCCTCTCCTGCCGCTGTAAAGGGATAAGCCGCCTGATATTTAATCACACCTACCACAGACGGACGTACCTTTTTCTGAATCTGGGCTGTGGTCAGGGAACCGTCTTCCGACAAGGTATCAGATACATCGGGCTTATTTTCCAGCACTAGGCCGCTCTGGGCATCCGTTTCCCCACTTTGCGGAAGCTGGGCATTGTCATGGGTGCCGCTGCTATCCTCTTCAGAAACCAGACGGTAGACACCTACCCCGGCAAACATCAGGCCGGTGAGCACAAAAACGATGCATAAAATGAAGAGAAAGGCCACAATACCCCGATTCTTCCGGGAGCCTTTGCCCTGTTTTGCCGCCGCTTCATATTCATCAAAATTATAGCGGTAGGGATTGGGGGATACCCGCTGATGATTATTCGCGGTACTTCCGGTAGAACGGTAGTCGCTGTAGGGCTGCTGATAACCCTGCTGCCCGCCGTAATCCGATTGGTAGGCGCCACCGGCGGAGGTACTCTGCCCTCCCTGAGACGGGTTGTGGTAGTAGGACTGATTACCGTAAACCCAACCGGTTTCTTCTTTGGGAGAAGAGGCAGTGTCGTGATTCTCCCTGGAAGAGGGATCTCCGCTCTCGCGGCCCGACCCCTGCCCACCCTGTGCCGCAGTATCAGCATAGGACGCAGTTTCCCACGAGGACGCACCTTGCTCCCAGGAGCTAGAACCCCCTTGGTCGCCCATTTCCCGCGTCTCCCCTTGAGCCTCTTCCTGGGGCTGGCCTGGATAATCGTTTTTTTCAAATTCGTTCATCTATCAAACCCTCCCGAATCAAGGCCGCCGAATGCAGGCGGCTTATCGGTGATTTCCTTTCCTGACCCTATTGTAGCGGCTGATTGTGGACATAAAATAAACAAAAGATCAATCATTTTTCTTTATTCTCATTTTTTTTGAATCTGGCGGCGGAACCGGTAGGCAGAGAGAATACAAATTCGCAGTATTCCCCTTCCACACTCCTGACTAGTATATCTCCTGAATGAAGATTTATAATGGAGCGGACAATATACAATCCCAGCCCCACACCGTTTTTATCCAGGCCACGGGACCGGTCGGATTTATAGAACCGGTCAAAGACATGGGGAATCTCCTCTTTGGGGATACCGGCACCGGAATTGCGCACCGCAATATAGGTCACCGGCCCCGAAACCTCATAGCTGACCTCAATATAGCCGCCTTCATCCGCAAACTTGACAGCGTTGTCAACGAGGTTATAGACCACCTGGTAGATCAAATCCTCATCGGCGCACACCAGCACCCTGGGGCTATCCAATCCCCGGATATCCACATGCTTTTTCTCGATCTGCTGTTCCAGGCTAAAGACCGTCTGGCAGACGACGGCATTAATATCAAAGTCGGTGGCATTGATGGTGGTTTCCCCGGCCTCAATACGGGAAATATTCAGCATGGAGCGAACCATGCGGGAGAGCCTTTTTACCTCGTCTGAGACAATGCGCAGATAATATTTGTGCTTCTCCTCTGGAATGGTACCGTCAATAATACCGTCCACAAAGCCCCCGATGGTGGTCATGGGCGTTTTCAGCTCGTGGGACACATTGGCCACAAAAGAGCGGCGGGTGGATTCTGTCATGGCCAGGGAATTTGCCATGTTATTA
Organism: Zongyangia sp.; assembly: GCF_965361945.1. Classification (NCBI taxonomy): domain Bacteria; kingdom Bacillati; phylum Bacillota; class Clostridia; order Eubacteriales; family Oscillospiraceae; genus Zongyangia; species Zongyangia sp. Next base: position 44,404 of record NZ_CBDTOK010000066.1, read on the forward strand.
AAAGCAATGGCCAATTGGGCGATCTCATCATTGCCCTCCACCGGTACCCGCACTGTAAAGTCGCCCTTGGCAAAGCTGCGGATGGCCTGGGACATCTGGGCCAAAGGCCGGGTCATCCGTTTTGTCACAAAATAAATAATGACAAAAGCCAACAGAAGTACCGCCACCGAACTAACGGCAAACATTTTCAGCATATTCATTAAGAAATCACTGAGGCTTTGAGCCGCGGTAGAAGCAAAAATAGCTCCCACCACCTGATTTTCTTCTGTCAATAGCGGAACTCCCACCGTGTAGTAGCGGTCGGTGTAAATACCGCCCAGTTTTCCCATCTCCGAGTAGGACTCACCGTTTTTGATCCGGTTCATAATGCTTTGGGCCATAAGGTAGGTGGCATGCTGGCATGAATCCTCCTCGGTACAGACCAAAGTCTTTCCATTCAGGTCGGTCAGAAAAATCTCAGCGTCAATGGCGTTTCCCATCATCTCATAGCCCTGGAGGATGGCCGTTTGGCTGATATACTGATAATCGTTGATCTGATAGTTTTCCATGGTGATTTCCGCCGCGTGGCTGGCGTTTTTATAGAGCAGGTCCAGCTTTTCGTTTCGAAAATTTTGGGAGGCGAAAATGAGAAACAGCCCGCCGAGAACGGTAATGCACATCAGGATGATGATGGCGCAAACCGAAAAATAACGGGTAAATACACTTTTCTGCAAGCTTTCCCTCTCCTTTCCTCTGTCTATACCCATGGAAGTGGCCAGAATGCCTGGCTCTTTTTAGAGAAACTACAGGCTGTACCGTCCTTTGGTACAGCCTGCACGGTTATTCTTTGACCTCAAATTTGTAACCGACACCCCATACGGTCTTCAGGGACCACTGGTCAGAAACACCCTCCAGCTTTTCCCGCAGCCGCTTAATGTGTACGTCCACCGTTCTGGAATCACCGTAGTACTCAAAGCCCCAGACCTCATCCAGCAGCTGATCTCTGGTGTAAACGCGGTTGGGATTGCTGGCCAGGTGATAGAGCAGCTCCAGCTCCTTAGGCGGGGTATCCACGATTTTGCCGTCCACCTTCAGCTCATACTTGGTCATATTGACCACCAGCTTATCATAGCGGACTTCCTTGACATCCCCCTCTGAGGTATTCTTCCCTGTGCGGCGCATAACCGCCTTGATCCTTGCAACAATTTCTTTGGTATCAAAAGGCTTGACCACATAATCGTCGCCCCCCAGCTCCAGGCCCAGGACCTTATCAAAGGTCTCGCCCTTGGCAGTGATCATGATGATGGGGCAGTTGGATTTTTTCCGGATTTCACGACAAACCTGCCAGCCATCTAAACCCGGCATCATGATATCCAAAAGCACCATGTCAGGGCTTTCCGCATTGAATTTGGCGATGGCTTGGGTCCCATCGTTGGCAATGCTCACTTCGTAGCCCTCTTTTTCAAGATAAAGCCGCAACAGCTCGCAGATATTCTTATCGTCGTCGGATACTAAAATTTTTCCCATGGACATGATTTCAACCCCCAATGATCGTCATCTATTTCACTCTGCAACAAAAGCTTCATTGATGGCCCGCTCCCGCCTATAACGAGGCTAAAAGACAGACCGTTTGCAGCGCTATTTATGGCAAGGCACCGGGCCTTTGGCCATTCGCCGCTATCCTCCCATCTCGGTATGTAGCTTTTTGCTGAACTGATATTTCTATTATACAATAAAAATACCCGGAATAGTGAATAATTTTTTAAGGAATCCTCGATTTCGGATGAACAGCCCTTGCCCCTCATCCAAATAGCGGGTATAATGATAATGTTTTATCAGACGCCTGCTATGAGGATGCCTGATCCAGCAAAATCAATGCAACGATAGATTGGAGCAACTTGTATGAAATTAGGAATTGTCGGCCTCCCTAATGTGGGAAAAAGCACCCTATTTAACGCCATTACCAATGCTGGCGCAGAATCCGCCAACTACCCTTTCTGCACCATCGAACCCAATGTAGGAGTAGTGGCCGTCCCGGACAAACGTCTGGATGTGCTGGCCGAAATGTATCATCCGGATAAATATACCCCCGCTGTCATCGAATTTGTGGACATTGCCGGCCTTGTCAAAGGCGCTTCCAAAGGTGAGGGACTGGGCAATAAGTTCCTTTCCAACATCCGGGAGGTGGACGCCATTGTCCATGTGGTCCGCTGCTTTGAAAGCACCGAGATCATCCACGTCAACGGTGAAATTGGTCCCGCCCGGGATATTGAAACCATCAACCTGGAACTGATCTTCTCCGACATCGAACTGGTGGAACGACGGATCGACAAAGCCCTGAAGATGGCCAAAGCTGATAAAAAATATACCGCCGAGGCAGAACTGTTCCAGCGGCTGAAAGCCCATCTGGAGGAGGGCAAATCCGCCCGTGCCTTTGCCTGTGACGAGGAGGAAAAGGAGCTTATCTCCACCATTCCCCTGCTCTCCAATAAGCCTGTCATCTATGCGGCCAACCTGTCAGAGGACGATTTTATCGGCGGACTGGACAACCAACAGTATTTTGCCCAGGTCAAAAAAATTGCCGAGGAAGAAGGCGCCGGGGTTCTGCCCATCTGCGCCAGCATTGAGGAGGAAATCTCCGATATGTCTCCGGAGGACAAGGCCATGTTCCTGTCCGAATTGGGCCTGACCCAGTCGGGCCTGGATCGTCTGATCCAGGAGTGCTACAGCCTACTGGGTCTGATCTCCTATCTCACCGCCGGCAAGCCGGAGGTCCGTGCCTGGACCATCACCAAGGGGACCAAAGCGCCCCAGGCGGCGGGTAAAATCCACTCCGACTTTGAAAAAGGCTTTATCCGGGCTGAGGTCGTGGCTTTCGACGACCTGGTGGCTTGCGGCAGCATGACCGCTGCCAAGGAAAAGGGATTGGTCCGCTCCGAAGGGAAAGAATACGTCATGCAGGACGGCGATGTGGTCCTTTTCCGGTTTAACGTGTAAAACTTGCGAAGTATAAAGAAACAGCGCGGAGAAAATCTCCGCGCTGTTTTTATTTGGGGAATGTAACACTGTGGCTGTCAGAAAGCTGGATGGTATCCTGCTGAGGGACGGTATCCTGCCAGCTTGCGTTATCCCAGTCCCAATCGTACTGGTAGTAGTATTCCTCCGTATGCTGAACCGCCCAGTTAACGATGGCGACCAGCCCCACAATAATAGAAATAATCACCGCCATGGCCGCGATCACAATGGCCACGATGACACCGGTATGCTTTTTAGGCGGCTGATAGTTAACGGTGGGGAAGTTGGGATTGGGATACGGGCCGCCTGCGCCAGCTCCTGGCGCTCCTCCATAAGGGTTATTCTGACGGTTGCGCTGGGTATAGTAATCATAAGCTGTACCTGGCATCGGCCCGAATGCTGCACTAGGCTGATTCTGTGTATAAGGGGGAACATTGTGCTCCCCACCGTTCTGATTGGCCGGATCTGGGCCCGGAGGCGGAGTTTGGGTATCTGGACGAAGCTTGGCCTGGCACCGGGGACAGAAATTATACTGCTCTTCCACCTCTGCGCCGCACTGCGGACATTTCATAGGGCTCACACCTTTCTCCCCCTGGGGGGATAGTTTTCTCAACACCGGGCCCGGCGTCCCTCACTCCAGGGTCCCGGTGAAAATTTTGCTTATTATACCATGTTTTTTCCCAGATTTCAAATCAGGAAAAATCTCCCTGCTCCTGCCTTTTTCGCTTCTGGGCGCGGAAATACAGGATGCTGAGGATGAGGCTGCCGGCGAAGATAAAGCCGAAGAATCCGGCCGCGATCTGGTAAAAACTGATAAAGCCGTTGTTGACATCGGCGGTGGAAACAGCTGTGTCAATGGCCAAGGCACACACAATGTCGCCCCTCGCATCCTGGATGGGGATATAGGAGGTCACCGTCGAACCCCGGTTGGCATTTTGGGAGACCGTGTTGGTGGAGGCCAGAGGCAGCGCGCCGCTGTAGACCTGCTCTAAGAGCCGGGCGGCCTGCCTGGAAATCTCCCGGGGCAGGTAGCTGCCCCCAATGGGGATATAATCGGTATTGGCGATGAGGCTGGGGGAATACTGAGCATCCAGCAGCACATGATAGCCATCGTCTTCCTTGTAAATAACATAGAGGTATTTATACCCGTTGACATCCCGAATCTCCCCCAAATACTCACAGAGGGAACGGTAGGTATCGTTGACCTGCCCGTTTTCGATAAGGCCGCGGATATCATCAAGGGCAAAACGTTTGAGACTGGCCGCAATCCCGCGGCCGGTATCCACACTGCGGCTCCCCAGATTTTCCAGGTTGCTGGTGCGGATGCTGGAGGCAAGGGTGAGGGAGACAATCCCCATGGTCGCCGACACAATCACCGAAATAATCAAAATGGCGGCAATATTGATTCTTCTCTTTGGTTTCATCTGAACAACTTCTAATTCTTTTTCCTTTTTCCGGCGGAACAAGATAATCCCTCCTCTTCCTCATTACTTTCATTATACGGGGAAAAACGGGTGCGTCAAGAAAAAAGCTATATTTTTCGAAATCAAAGCCGTTTCCTCCTTGTGAAAAATGGCGGGCTGGAACTGGTTTCATTTAGACATTGATACAAAGTTGTCCTAAGGGGAGGGCAAAAGGTTTACATTTGCGGGCAATGGAATATAATTGAGGTTGGAGCCGGCCCTATCTTCCGGCTTTGAAATGCTGCAAAGAAAGGACGTTTTTTATGGTTAATTTTAACTTTTATAACCCTGCCCGTATCATCTTTGGCAAGGATACGGAGAAGGAACTGCCTGCGCAGATTCAGAAATTTGGTTCCAAAGTCCTGCTGCATTATGGCGGCGGCTCCATTAAAAAAATCGGATTATACGACAAGATTGTAAAGATTTTAAAGGACGCCGGCATCCCCTTTGTGGAGCTGGGCGGCGTTCAGCCTAACCCCCGCCTTTCTCTGGTTTATGAGGGCATCCAGCTGTGTAAAAAAGAAAATGTGGACTTTATCCTGGCGGTAGGCGGCGGCAGCACCATTGACTCCGCCAAAGCCATCGCCATTGGCGTTCCCTATGACGGGGATGTATGGGATTTCTACGACAACAAAGGCGAGCCGAAGGAGATCCTTCCTGTGGCCTCTGTCCTCACCATTCCGGCAGCGGGCAGTGAATCCTCCGATGGCTCGGTCATCACCAACGATACCCTGAACCTAAAGCATTCGGCGGGCTGTGAGCTGATGATCCCCAAATTCACCATCATGAATCCGGAAAACACCTTCTCCCTGCCTCCCTACCAGACCGCTTGCGGCGCTACCGATATTATGGCCCACTTGATGGAGCGTTATTTTACCACCGTCCCCAATGTGGACGTGTCCGACCGGCTTATTGAAGCCACCTTCCGCAGCATGCTCTACAATGTGCCCAAGGTCCTGAGAAACCCCAACGACTACGACGCCAGGGCGGAGATCATGTGGGCTGGCACTGTGGCCCACAACAATCTCTATCAGATGGGTAGAATCCCCGACTGGGGTTCCCACAATATTGAGCATGAGCTCAGCGCCATCTATGACATCGCCCACGGCGCGGGATTGGCCATCGTCTTCCCCGCTTGGATGAAATATGTCTATAAAACCGACATCAAGCGCTTTGTCCAGTACGCTGTACGGATGTTTGACGTAGATCTGGCCTTTGCCGACGACGAGGAGATTGCCCTGGAAGGTATCCGCCGTCTGGAAGCCTTCTCCAAGTCCATCGGCATGCCCACCCGCCTGGCCGACATCGGCATTGGCGACGACCGCATCGATGAGATGGCGAAAAAGGCTGTCATGTACGGTCCTATCGGCAAATTTAAACCTCTCTATGAGGAGGATGTGGCTGCTATCCTTCGGCTGGCACTGTAAGCCCAAAGCCCATTCATCCCCTCTGCTTTGGAGCAGAGGGGTTTTTTATAGCAGCATAGCAAAAGAAAGGATGGGGACTTATGAAAGTGGGCATTCTGCGTTGTATGCAAACCGAGGACTTTTGTCCTGGAACTACGGATTTCCGTATGATACAGCAAAAGCAAGGCGCTTTTCATGAAGTGGACGAAGATATTGAAATCATAGGTTTTATCAATTGCGGCGGATGTCCTGGAAAAAAGGCGGTGCTACGGGCTCGGGAGCTGGTGAAGCGAGGGGCTGATACCATCGCCTTTGCCTCCTGCATCCAGAAAGGCACACCCATTGGGTATCCCTGTCCCTTTGGGAAGAAAATGCGGGAGTTGATCGTTCAAGACCTTGGCGACAGCATCCGCATTTTGGATTACACCCACTGAGAAAAGCATTGGGAAAGGAAGAAAATCGCCTATGTACTTCCGCTATGGCGACAAGGAAACCGGTTATCTCAAAGAAAAAGACCCGAAACTGGGAGAGCTCATCGACCTGATTGGGCCTGTCCAGCGTCAGGTAGACCCGGATCTGTTTTCCTCCGTCGTCCATCATATCATCGGGCAACAAATCTCCACCAAAGCTCAGCAAACCATCTGGCAGCGGATGCAGGACACTCTGGGGCAGGTAAATGCTTCCACCATTTTGGCCGCCGGCATAGAGCGGCTTCAGGGCTGCGGGATCTCCTTTAGAAAAGCGGAATATATCACCGACTTTGCACAAAAGGTGCAAAAAGGCCAATTTGATCTGGAAGCAGTCTGGAAGATGCCCGACGAAGAGGCCATCCAGGCTTTATCCTCCCTCAAGGGCATCGGGGCGTGGACGGCGGAAATGATCCTGCTTTTCTGCATGGAGCGGCCTGATATCCTGAGCTTTGACGATCTGGCCATCCAGCGGGGTCTGCGGATGGTCTATCACCACCGCCGTATCGACCGCAAACTGTTTGAGCGGTACCGCCGGCGCTTCCATCCCTATGGCAGCGTGGCCAGTCTCTACCTCTGGGCGGTGGCGGGAGGCGCAGTGCCGGGGATGAAGGACTACGCACCTAAAAAAGTCTCTCCGCATAAGAAAAATGCAAAGAGGAAAGCCGCTTCTCCCACCAAAGAGGATCTGCCTGGCGCAGATTAAGCGAAAGGAGTGTGACCCCCATGCAATATATCGATACCTATCCCTCCCCTCTCGGCGGCATCACCATGGCCAGCGACGGGGAGTCCCTCACCGGCCTGTGGTTTGACGGTCAAAAGTATTTTGGCGCTACCCTGACCGATTCCCGGGAGGAAAAACACCTACCTGTTTTTCAGCAGGCCAAAAAGTGGCTGGATCTCTATTTCCAGGGAAAAAAACCTCCCTTTACTCCCCCTCTGTCGCCCCAGGGTTCCCCCTTCCGCCAGAGGGTTTGGGAGATTCTCCTGCAAATTCCCTATGGCCAGACCATGACCTATGGGGAAATTGCCTCCCGCATTGCAGAAAAACAGGGTCTGGAAAGCATGTCCGCCCAAGCGGTAGGAGGCGCCGTAGGCCACAACCCTATCTCCATCATCATCCCCTGCCATCGGGTGGTGGGGAGCAACGGCAGCCTCACCGGATATGCCGGAGGCATCGACAAAAAAATTGCCCTGCTCACCCTGGAAGGGGTCGATCAGAGCCGGTTCTTCTCCCCCAAAAGGGGAAGCACCTTATAGAATTTATCCCATCATAAAAGCCTGTCCCTAGAAGGGACAGGCTTTTATTTTTTTCTACCGCAAACTAGATACATTTGCTCGTCATCCACAATCTCTTCCACATCAAACCAAGGCTCCATCAGCTCAGCCAGCTGGGAGGCCTCCATCAGCCCCCGCGAAACCTGGCTGGCACTGCCGCCGTGGATGGAGTTGATCTGTTCCCTGGACTGGGAGTGGGCAATAACCAGCCGTCCGCTGGAAGAAAGAAGGCTGTTTGCCTTTTCCAGCAGCCGTTCCGGCTCTAGAAAATGGGGAAATGCACTGTAAACGATGCAGACATCAAAGGGGCCGCTGGTGTATTCCAGCACATCCTGGCAGATATAGGTTACCCTATCACCGTATTTCTTCTGGGCAATATCAATCATCTTGGGGGATAGGTCAATGCCGGTGACAGAAGCCGGCTCCCACTCCAACAGGAAGGGGGCCAGTACCCCAGTGCCGCAGGCAATATCCAACACGCGGCTTTTCTTACTCAGGTGGCAGCTGTGCAAAATTTTTCGGATCTTTTGGGGGTCGTGGACGGAAACCTCATCCCATTGGGGAGCGAGGGCGTCAAAATATGCCCTGATTTTATTCATTTAAATCCGTCAGCCCCGCTTTCTTCATCACAATAATTACCAGCGGAATCACCACAATCTGGATGACAATGCCAGGCAGTGCCGTAACAAAAGACGCGGTTAAAAAGGCGCTGAGGGTATAGGAATTCCCCGCCAGGCCCATGAGCACCAAATTCGCACAGCCGGATACGGCGCGGCCGGCCAGCATGGCGATGAGGAGGGTCACATAGACATTACATTTTTTGCGGAGCAACCCTGTAACCAACCCATAGGTCAGCAGTTCCAGCGCCATAGCCACCGCTGTGGGATACATGGGCGGCATGCCGGTGAACAGAGAGGAAACCAAAGGAACAACCAGTCCACAGAGGGCGCCAAACTGAGGCCCACACAAAAATCCGCAGAGGAGGATGGGCAGATGCATCGGCAGGAAAATTCCGCCCGAAATCTGGAAGGTGTGGAACACCATGGGAATTAGGATGCCTAGCGCCAACATAAGAGCGGCATAAGTCAAACGTCTGGTGGTATTTTGATGCATGATGGATTCTTTCTCCTTTTTCTTTTGATCTCCCGGGGATCCTGTATAAAAGGATTTCCCTTGGCAATTATAACCTGTGTAGGAAAATCCGTCAATTTTTCCGCAAAATATGGCGTCCTTACAGGCGCGCAACAGGAAAGGATATGTGATGATATGCAGCTAAAAGACAGCAAAACCTATGCAAACCTGCTGGCGGCTTTTGCCGGCGAATCCCAGGCCCGGTGTAAATACCAGATGTATGCCAAAAAGGCGAAAAAAGACGGCTATGAGCAGATCAGCGCCATCTTTGAAGAGACCTCCGACAATGAATACGCCCACGCCTACCAGTGGTATAAATACATCCAAGGCGGCCAGGTGGCGGATACCCAGACCAATCTGGAGGATGCCGCCAAAGGGGAAAACTACGAGTGGACCCAGATGTATAAAGAGTTTGCCCAGGTGGCCCGGGAGGAAGGTTTCAACGAAATCGCCACCCATTTTGAGCTGGTGGCCCAAATCGAGGCGGAACATGAGCAGCGCTATCAAAAGCTGTGCCAAAACATCAAGGATCAGAAGGTATTCAAAAAGGACGACAGCCAGACGGTGTGGGTCTGCCGCTTCTGTGGCCGGGAGCATGTCGGCCCCCAAGCACCCGGCGTCTGCCCGGTCTGCAAGCATCCCCAGAGCTATTTTCAGGTCAAGGCGGCCAATTACTAAAGCTTGCACACAGCGTAAAAAGGCATACCGCAGTTTGCGGTATGCCTTTTCTCTTGATGAAATGTGGAGCTTATACTCCAGCTTTAACTTCGTCAAATTCCTTTTCGATTTCAGCGGATGGCTTCGGTGACAGCAGTGAAACCACCACGATGAATAGGCAGGAGATGATGAAGGCTGGTAGAAGTTCGTAGATATCCCACATGCCGCCTAAAGGACGGATGAGCAGATTCCAGACAAATACCATGACGCCGCCGCTGATCATGCCAGCAATGGCGCCAGCCCGGGTGATTCGCTTCCAGAACAGACTGAGAAGCATCAGGGGGCCGAAGGTGGCTCCAAATCCAGCCCAAGCGAAGCTGACGATGGTGAAGATGACACTGTTCTCATCCAACGCAATCACAATGGCGATAGCTGTCACCGCCAGCAGGGTAATACGAGAAACAATCATAACATGTTTATCGGTAGCCTTTTTATGCATCAG
>NZ_CBDTOK010000067.1:0-5422 GCF_965361945.1 Zongyangia sp.
TGCTTACATAAAATAGCATAGAGTTATTGGTCATTTTGACATGGCGGAATTTTGCGAAAAATCTATGTAAAGTAATAAACTTTACACTATGTGAATTTATTACAATAATAGAGATGAACTAAAAGAAAATAGATATCAATAAGTATAAAAAACAAAAAGAAAAGATTTTTTACAATATAATTGGGAAAATGAGTAATTTTATCTATAAAATTACTTTCAAATGCCGAGGCGGAAAGGAAGAAAATGAAAATGCCAACATCAAAATTATGTATAAAATATGAATGAAAGAGATGAAAAAACATAAAAGCGGAAGGAAATGCAAAGTGGAAACGGGTAAAATATTTGCGTTTTTTCGTCATTTTGACTGAATATGTAAACATTTTGTTATGAAGACATTAACTATTGACCTATTTTTGCCTTAATATTAGAATATAAATAAGCAAAATTATGGATTGAGGTAACAAATGAAAGTACGAATCATGACAATTTTGCTATTGATGTTACTCGCTGTGCTGCCCGGCTGCAGCGCGGAAAAAGAAACATCAATTCCCCAAAATGAGGCTTCAGGTGCGGTTACGCTGCCCAATGGCGCACAGTCGGATGCTGAATATTCACCAGAATCCCCAGGCACTGATGATAACGTGTCCTTTGGTACAGGCTCCGATAACACCCAGGGAGAGAGGCGGGCTGTTTGGCTGTCTTATCTGGAGTTACAGGATCTGCTGTCTGCTGATAAAGCACAGACACAAAAACACCTGGAGAATGTATTTGACAACATTGATGCGATGGGGCTCAATACTGTGATCGTGCAGGTGAGACCTTTTGCCGACGCAATTTACAAGTCCAGCTATTTTCCTTGGTCACATATCATCACGGGGACCCAGGGCCAGGATCCTGGATACGATCCGTTGCAGCTAATGATTGATCTGGCCAGAGAGCGTGATTTGCGTATTGAAGCTTGGATTAATCCTTATCGTGTAAAGACACCTACACAAACGCTGGATACGGATACGATCATCTATCAATGGCTGATGGAGCAGGACGACTATGTCGTCACAACCCAAGGGGAATCTGGGGAAGCGGCGCTGTCTCAGGCGCTGTACCTTAATCCCGCCATTGATGAAAACCAAGCCTTGATTGTAAACGGTGTAAAAGAGCTTGTGCAAAACTATGATATAGATGCTATTCACTTTGACGATTATTTCTATCCAACCACTGATGTAGTCTTTGATAGCAAAGCCTATGAGAAAAGTGGTAAAGAGCTGTCATTGGACGTTTGGCGGAGAAACAATGTCAATACGCTTATCCACAAGGTTTATGAGGCTATCAAAGCTATTGATGAGAATATGGAATTTGGTATCAGCCCCCAAGGGAATATTGATATCAACTACAATAAGCAATATGCTGATGTGAAATATTGGATAGAAAAAGAAGGCTATCTGGATTATATTATGCCACAAGTTTATTATGGCTTTAAGAACAGTGTACCGTTTGCGGCTACAGTTGAGGAGTGGGCAGATCTTGCGTCCCAAAGTGATGTAGATCTATACATCGGCCTTGCAGCCTATAAAATTGGCCAGGAAGATCAATGGGCTGGTGAAGAGGGAATGGACGAATGGATTGTTGACGGTGGTGATCTGCTCAAACGTCAAGTTGAATTTTGCAGAGATCTGCAAGGGGATTCCTACAAAGGTTTTTCACTTTACAACTATGGAACATTATTTCAACCAGAACAATCCGTAAAAGAGCTAGTAGAGGAGGAAAAAGAAAATTTAAAAACCATTCTAAAATAACCATATCTTCTACAAGTAGATGTGAGGGAGGGATACGCTTTGAAAACAGTTTTTTCGAACAGAAGGGTCACAGCAATTTCTCTCAGTGTTCTGTTTGTTTTGATCACACTGGTAACGGGAGTGACATCCATTTTTGTGGCAGACAAAAATTTGGAGCAACAGACACCAAAATTGCAAAATGAGGAAGCGCAGGTGGTGCCTGACAGTGTAGACGGTACCGATCTGACTTTGGAGCCTGTTAGCTTTAACAAGCCAACGGAAATGCGAGCGGTATACCTAATGCCGGGAACAGATTTTCTTGTTGGTGATGACCTGTCCGCAACAACGGTACAAAGTCAGATCGATGAAGCGATTCAGTCAGCGAAGGATTTGACCATGAATACAGTAGTCATTGGTCTATCCTATAAGGATCAGGTCATTTATAAAAGCGATGCGATGCCCAGCGTCATGGAAGATTTTGATCCATTGGAGTATGCCATTAAAAAGGCAAGAGAAGAAAAGATGTATGTATATGTCATCTATGACGCTCTTGCAACGCAGAATGGCGATGCGCAGACGATTACCAGCGATGTGATTGAACAAAGCGGTGAGAATTTGGAGCAAATCGTTTCTTCCTATGATCTAGATGGTGTGCTGCTGGATGATTACTACTATCTCTCTTCAGCGGCTAGCTACAGTGATTATGAGGAAAACGGTGCTGGCCAAGGCTATGAAAGCTTTATGCAGAGTGCTACAGAGTCTTTGGTGAAGGCCCTTTCCGAAAAATCCAAGGAGGCAAATCGCGCAGTCCAGTTTGGTCTGCTGACCGATAGTGTCTGGGCCAATGAGGCTGACAATAAGCAAGGAAGTGACACTACAGCTGAATTTGCCACCTTGACCGATGGATATGCAGATGTCAAAGGTTTCATTGAAAAGGACTATGTTGATTTGGTCATGGTTCGAGCGGATACAACAAGAGATGATAAGGATGTTCCCTTTACAGTTGTTTCTGCTTGGTGGAATCAAGTGGCTGAAGACAACGAGCTGCCCATCTACTATATATATAGTGCCGATAAAATTTGCACAGCCGATGGGTGGACAAGCGCCGATGAAATCGTAGAGCAGATTCTGCTGGCCCAAGAGGGGAGCCAATATGGTGGAGCCGTATTTAACTCCCTTTCCAGTTTGGTGGACAATCCTGGCGGCAGCACTGAGAAGCTTCTTCTCTTCTTTGAGACGGGAAAAAATGAAGAAATTATCCTGCAGGAATTGACGGTTACAAAGCCTTCTCAAACAGTGATGACGACATATGAGCCCACTGTGACCTTTGCGGGTGCGGCTGATCCAGATCAAGATCTTTTCTTTGATGGAGAAAAGGTTGAGACAAATGACAGTGGTTACTTCAGCATCCAGCGGGATTTGAAGATTGGAGCAAATACCTTTACCATTGCGCAGGGAGATAAGCAATATACATATACAATTACTCGCGCTGTTCAGGTGTTTAAAGAAGTTTCTCCTAGTGGCTCTATGGTGCTGGATGGCTCTATGGAAATTGCGGTTAGCGCATTGGCCTATGAAGGATCTACGGTTACTGCAACATTGGGTGGAACAACTATAGAACTGTCTCCGACCACTGCAATTGATGAAAATGTTGATACCTCCTCTGCTTATCAGATGTATACCGGTACCATCAAGCTGCCGGAGGGGACAAGCAGTATTCAGGATCTCGGCAGCATCACCTTTGCAGCCAACTATCAGGGAATTAATGAGACCAAGCAGGGGGCTTCGGTACAGATTAATCCTAAGTATGTAGCTGAGGAAGAGCCTGTAGTGACAACAGAACCAGAGGTAACAGATGAACCTTCGGTTACTACACCGCCGGCAGAGACCTCTACACCGGATAGCTCTGATACCACAACGGTAACACCGCCTGTGACCACGGAGCCTCCAACCACGAGTTCACCAGATCCGGACATAACCACTACAGAACCTGATTCCGAGACGGATCCGCCGACGACGACAGAGCCTCCAACTACGGAGCCTTCTGATCCGGATACGGTATATTCTGATGGGAAAACAGTGGTGCCATCTTCATCTGGCAATAAGATGAGTGGCAAGCAGATTATTATCACGGCAGATTCAGCTGAGACATTCCCGACAGATAAAATCAACGACTATTCTGATCCTGGATATTTCCCGCTGCCTAAGGGAACGGTTGCGCGTGTGCTCAGCGAGGTATCTTGGTCGGATGGCAGTACAACCTATCGGTATTACCAGTTGGCTTCTGGCCAGCGCATTTATACCAAAGATGCCCAGGTGATTAGTGATCAAGGATATGGTAACAATACCATCGACAGACTTGAATTCACAGGCGATGGACAGTATACTTATTTGACCGTCTCTACCTCTTGGAAGGTGCCTTATAAGGTAACTTATACCGGCAGCTATATTAACATTGCTTTCGATAGCACTACCAAGGTAGCGGATGGACTGTCCTTAAGCAAGAACCCGTTGTTTACCAGTGCAACTTGGTCTGGCAGTACCTTGCAGCTCAAGTTGAAAAAGACCGGTTCATTCTTGGGTTATACTGCTTACTATGAGGGCGATGACCTGGTCTTCCGGTTTAACTCTCCCACCACCTTGAGCAATGCCCGCATCACCATTGATCCTGGCCATTGGAAAGGTGATCCCGGAGCTCTCGGCTTCAATCCCGCCTATAATGAGCAGGAGATCAATCAGATGATCGCGAAGCTGGTTGTTTCCAAGCTGGAGGCTAAGGGCGCTAAAGTCCTCATGATCGATACCCAGCAGTCTTGGCTCTCTATTGAGAACAGACTGGGACAGGCAAAAGATTTTAATTCCAGCCTGCTGGTCAGCATTCATCAGAACTCTGCCGGCTCGACATCTTCTGCGAATGGTATCGAATCCTATTACTTTAACGATTTCTCCCAGTCCCTGGCTTCCTATATCTGCGCAAATGTCAATGAAGCAGCGGGAACCAATATCCGTTACGGTACCAATGGCGACGGTTCAGTCTTTGGTTACATGGCTATGACAAGGGACAGTGCATTCCCAGCCAACCTGGTTGAGTGTGGATTCGTCACCAACCCGGAAGAATACGAAAAGCTCTTGACGGCTTCTTATCGGGACAAGCTGGCTGACGGTATCGTTGAGGGAATTGAGGAATACTTTAATAGTACTTACACTGCCAATTTGACAGGTACGCAGGCCAGTGAGATTGGATCCGCACCGGTGACCACAACAAAGCCGGTCACTACCACGACCGCACCGGTGACAACCACAGTTCCTGAAACTACCACTACAGAGAAGCCGGTTATCGGAACAAGACCTCCTGTCACTTCTGAGCCATCTTCTGGTGACAACATTTTACCGGATGTACCGGTTACCACTCCTCCTGTGACAACCAAGCTTCCGGATTCTGACGATTCTGACGACACCAATGCGGATAAACTTCCGAAATTGAAGGTGACTTCCGGTGGCAAGGTAGTGGAAGGAAATGCTTACGACATCGTTGCTGGCATTGTTGCCAATGAGATGCCAGAAAGCTTTAATATTGAGGCGTTAAAAGCCCAAGCAGTTGCCGCTTACTCTTACGTGCTTTCCTCCAATAACTCGGGAACAGCACCCTA